>JANNEI010000029.1:0-6344 GCA_031378565.1 Burkholderiales bacterium | reverse complement strand
CAGGTGGAATTCCACCGTGTCGCCCTGGCGCACGCGGATGAAGCTGCCCGGCACCGTGCCGCCGAAGGTCCAGAAGGTGTAGCTCACGCCTTCGGAAATCGGCATCTCTTTCTCGATCACTTCCAGCTCGACGATCACCTTCGCCGGGGCACTGCGTCCGGTGGCCGGCGGCACCAGCGGCGGGCTGGTCAGCACCGCCTTGATCGGCTCGCCTTGCGGCGGCCCGAAGTCGCCCTTCAGCGAGCCGCCGCTGTCAGACGCAGCGCCGTCGGCCTTGGCGACAGGGGCCGCTGGGTCGCGCGCATTGCAGCCCGCGAACAACAGCAGGGCGGACAGGCACAAGGTGGTCGTCAGTCTGCGGTGGTGCATGGTGTGTCTCCGGGTACGCGGCCTGTGCGGCCATGTGGCTCAGCGCTGGGGTCAGCGGTGACCTGGAGCTTGCGGCGCGGGCCGCGGCAACGCATTGATGCGTATCAAGCGCGAAGCGTCGTGCGCATCATCCGGCGGGGTCGAACCAGCCTTCGCAATTGGTGAGCATCGTCACCGGCAAATCTCGCCGCTTCAGTGCGGTGCGTGGATCGCACGCAGGGTTGCAAAAGCAACCGCCCAAGGTAAGAATGTCCACGGTCGCGCTTGAAAGGAACAACCCGTGAACACGATCAGGAACCTTTTGCTCTGTCCGCTTGCCGCGGCCTTGTTTGCCTCGACGAATGCGAGCGCCGCATCGATTGCAGGCGACTCGTTCGAGGCAAGCATGGTCATCGACGGCACTGCCATCGGACCCTTCGGTGGTGTCGCCGGCGGAGTAGCCGACGGTATCCGTGGCGGCGCGCCGGACATCCGCGTGTTCCCCGACGTCAACTCTGTGTCCTATGACATCGCAGTGAACTGGATCGACGAGAACAGCTTCGACTTTCTGATCAATGCCTTCGGAGCTGTCGATCTGCAAGATATGTCGTTCACCCTGTCGGGCCTGGATTTCAAGTCCGCCGGTCTGCCGCGGGACATCATCGGCGTGACGTTCAACCGCGCTGCGAGCGACGTGGATACCTATCAGGCGGGCCCGGGCATGCCTGATCCTTCCGTCAGCTTCACGCCGAACTCCGTCACTGGAACGTTTTCCTTTCTTTCGGCGGCGTTGCTCGCCGACGGCCCGATCCTGCGCTTCGATGTGGTGGCCGCCGTACCGGAGCCAACCACCCTCGCGCTGCTCATCGCCGGGCTCGGCGTGCTGGGCGTGGCACGTCGCGGACAGCGGTCTTTCATCGCGGGGCGATCAACGCTCGCGTAAGCCTTCAAGCAGGCCGTCACGGCGGTGCCACCAAACCAAGTCCCTTGACGCCGTACTCGCGCTGAACCTCAGCAATCACGATACGGTAGCCATCGAGCCACCGCGCCTGTCCAGCCTTCGCCAGAAGATGTGACGGGTCTCGCATCAGGACCTCAAGGTCCTTCAAGGAATCCCAGTAGTACACGTTGCAGACCAGTCCCGTCGACGGGTTCTCCCAGGTTTCCTCACCGCGGTAGCCCGGGATCGCTTTGGCCGCAGCCGCAATCGCCTGATCCAACGCGTGGAACTCCTCGTCGAATTGCTTCTTGGCGAAGATGAATGTCGATGTGTACATGGCGGTCGCCTGCTCAATCCTTTTGCAGGCCCAGCCGGACTCCGAGCGCCACCAGGATGCCGCCGCCGACTTGTTGCACCGCACGCTGAACACGGTTGGCGCGGCCCAGGCGCGTGACGACGGTACTGGCCAACAACACAGCCACCACATCGCCGATCGCGAACATCAGGTTCACGATGCTGCCCAGAATCATGAACTGCACCCACACCGGCAGGCTCGCCGCGGGGTCGGTGAACTGCGGCAGGAAAGCAAGGAAGAACATCGCGGATTTGGGATTCAGCATCTCGACCGTGACACCCTCGATGAGCGCCGGCTTGCCGGCCTTGCGCGCGACCACCGGCGCGCCAGCGGCACCGGCGGACCTGGCGCGAATCATCGAGATGCCGAGCCAGATGAGGTAGGCCGCCCCGATCAGCTTGACTGCGGTGTAAAGCGGCGGTACCGCATGAAACACCACCGACAGTCCGGCGGCAGCGGCGATGACGTGCAGGTAGCCGCCGATGGACAAGCCCAACGTGCCCATCAATCCTGCGGTTCGCCCGCCGGCCATGGTCTGAGCGGCCGCGTAGATCATGCCGGGGCCAGGAATGAAAGCGAAGATCACAGCGGCAGTGAAAAAGGCGATGAGCAAGTCGGAAGAGGGCATGAGCAGGCTCCGGGGTTGTTCGGACGGTGCCACCGCGAGGTCCGCGATGCGCCACGCAGCGCCCGATGCTTTATTGTCCGCTGCCGACGGATGCTGCTGCCCGTGTGCGCCAGTGGTCAATACCTGCCGACGCATTGACTCAGATCAAGACGGCCTCGGCGGCCCGCCCGATTCCAGATCGGTGATGCGGCCCGGCGCGGCGAGCGCGGCCAGCCGCGTTTGGCAACGTGGACGCCGATTCCCGCGACCCGTCGGGGAACGGATGGAAGATGATCGAGGCGCGCCGCTGAGGCACGTGATCGCCCTGCACGCGTTCTCTGCGGTCGACGGCGCAACGAAGCAAAGCAACATCAGGAGCAGCAGGCAACATGAAGAAGAGCCCGTCGACGAGCAGCGAGTCTGCGTCTGAGCTCATAGACGCGAAGATCCAGGGCCTGGGCGACTGGCGGGGCGAGATGCTCGCGGGTCTGCGCGCGCTGATCAAGGAAGCCGTCCCCGACGTGGTCGAGGAGTGGAAGTGGAGCATTCCGGTCTGGTCGCACCACGGGCTGAACTGCACCGGCGAGACGTACAAGAAGGTCGTGAAAACGACCTTCGCCAAGGGAGCCTCGCTGGCCGACCCGTCGGGCCTGTTCAATTCGAGTCTCGAAGGCAACGTCAGACGCGCCATCGACTTCCACGAAGGCGACACGCCCGACAAGAAAGCCCTGAAGGCGCTTATCCGCGCCGCCGCGGCCTTGAACAAGTCTGCAGCCGGCGGTTAAGGCAAGTCGCCGATCCGGCCCCACAGCGGCCCCAGCCGGGTCGACGCGATCTCAGCGGCCGGCCGACCGCGACGCAGGTCAGCCGGGGCGAGCGTGAGTCGCTTGGCAGCGGGCCATCGGCACATCGGCCTGGCGCAGGTCGGCGGCACCAAAGCCTTCACTGAAGCGGGCGCGGATCGGCACCACCAGGCGGGGCCGCACGCCGCATCAATCGTCGGCGCGCGGTGGCTGCGGCTTCAGCGACGGCTTGCTGCCGGCGTCCTTCGCGGTCGCCGTCGTCCGGGCCGGCCTGGCCTTTGCCTTGCCGGCTGCAACCTCGGACGGCGACGCTGCGGAAATGCGCTTCGCCACGGTCGGCGGCACGGCCGCGCTGCGGGTGATCAACTTCATTTCCTTCGCCGAGACCGCCACCGGGCTGCTGCCGACCGACGCAGCGCGCGCGACCGCAGGCGGCTCGCTGCGTGCGATGTGCAACACCGACGCGAGGCCGGCGTGCCGCCCACCCGCGAGGTCTTCGATCTGGCTCTGGGTCAACTGCGCCGGCCGCGACGCGACAGTCGTCACCATACGTAGATCTCCTTCAGCCGGTCGCCTTCGATGCGCGCGTTCGTTGTGCGGTTCGCGCCCTTCGCATGCGCCGCGAGGATCGCCATGTTCATCACGGAGTCCTCGTGGTTGTCGTCGAACTTGCGCCATCCGCCATCGATCCACGCCCACGCATTTGCGTGCTCGTTGATGGTCCACAGTGCGTCGACCCGAACGTTGTCATGCCATGCCATGTGATGCCTCCTGGGCGTTGAGAGCTGCTGTGTTCAGGGCTTCACTTCGGTGCCGAGGTGCGCCGCCGCCGCGCGCCACACGGCATCGGCCGCGCGGCTCAACGGTTCGGCAGCGACCGCCTTCGCGCCGAGCGCCTGAACGTCGTCGGCCTGGAACAGAAAGGTCGCGGTCTGTGCTCCGTCGCTGATCTCGAGCCGGCCGACCACGCTGTCGGGCAGGAATCCGCTGGTCGGGTTGTCGCTGCGCATCAACGTGTCGACGTCGATGGCCTTGACGATTTCGGCGAATCGTTTCGGGGCGGCTGCGTTCGCCGACTTCGCACCCTTGCGCGAAGCCACATCGGCATCGGTCACACGGACGCCCTTCATCTCGTCGTGCAATCGGCCGCTTGCACGCCCGGCTGAGTCGATGCGGTATTCGAAGTCGTAGGACTCACCGTGCACGCCGCCGGAGGCGGTGAGCTTCACGTAGGCACCGGCATGTCGCTTCGGGTCGGCAACGGCGCGGCGCAGGCCTTCGGCGAGGCGGTCCGGCAGCTTGGGCGTGCCGATGGGAATGGAGCGGGGAGGGGTGGCCATGGCTGCTGCCTCGTGAGGTCACAGGGTCGAGGTCGATTCGCCGAGCCGATCACAGAACGGCCGCACGAGGCGCTCGACGACTTCGGTGTTGTCGTCCATCACGCTGCCGGTGTTGACGGGGCTGCGGCTCGGGCAGTTGGCGGCCGAATACTCGTCGGGCCAGCCGAGCATGTGGCCGAACTCGTGCGACGCGACGTCGCCGGTGTCCATCGTGTCCCAGTTGGTCATGTTGCTGCGTGCGGGGCCGACCTGCACGCGCACCGCGTGATGCTCGCCGCTGGCCACCCATTCGACGCCGAACGTCAGCGCGCATCGGCAGTCGCAGGCCGCGTTGTCGCAGCAGCCGAAGCGGTTGCTCCACTTGTCCTCGATGCCGCGCTTCCAGGTGTCGCGCAGCGCGGCCATCGTGTCGGCCGAGATGCCGTCGTCGGGCACGAGGCGTATTCGCACCGTGATGTGCGTGCCATGCTGCGCAAAGGCCGCCGTCCAGCCATAGACGCATTCGTTGACGGCGAAACTGATTTCCACCGTCGGACCGAGCGCACCCCCCGCGTTGAAATCGTAGATCTCGGTGATCACGCGGTCGTTGCCGCGCAACTCCTCGTGCAGCGAGATTGCAAGATCTCGCTCCTTCGCGTGCGCGGCAATCGCCAGCAGCCGAGAACAGTTGCGCGCGGAGTTGTTGTCGAGCTTGCGCCAGCCGCGATTGCGAAGCCAGACCCAGGCGTTCGCAGACTCGTTGATGGCCCACAGGCCGTCGACATGGCATCCACAAAGCACGGACATGCAAAGCCCTCCGCGTTGAGCGCCACCCGCGCGGATCGGCGAGTGGTCTGGAGTGCAGGGTCGCGCCGATCTGCGCGAAGCGCTACCCTGAAACCTAGGGGGGCGAAACGAGCCTCAAAGTCGCTGAGTCGGAGGCCGAAGCGACGCGTGCCCTCAAGTCCTCAACCCATCCCCGTCAGCCACCCCAGCGGCTGGTGCGTGCGCGCGATGCCGACCATCCCGGCGTAGACGCCCAGCGCCGCCACGAAGCACAGCGCACGCGCGCGCTTGCTGCGGCAGCGCTTCAACGCCAGGCTGCCCAGCACGATGTAGAGCACCAGCAGCGCCAGCTTCACCGTCAACCAGTGATTCGCGAACACCGCTGCCGGCAGCATGGCGATCAGCATCAGCGCCGCGGTCAGCAGCACGCTGTCGATGCTGTAGCTCAGGTAGCGCAGCGGCGCGGCCATCGGCCAGCCGGCACCGCTCAGCACGCCCGCGCCGCGCAGCGTGAACAGCGCGCCGCTGGCGATGACCGCGCCGATGTGAACGGCGCGGATCTGCGGGTAGAACTCGATCAAGCGGGTTGCGGCTTGATCGGCAGGACCGGCAGCGGCTCGCGCTTCGGCGCGACCCACAGACGGAACACGAACCAGGCGATCAGCAGCGCGCCGATGCTGAACACCGTGTCGCCAGGCACCCTCATCCACACCAGCAGGTGGATCAGCGGCTTGCCCATGAATTCGGCCGAGCGCGCATACCAGTAACCGTTTTCCAGTGCGGCCTGCAACTGCAGCACGCCCATCGGTAGCAGGGTCAACAGGCCCATCAGCGCCAGGCCGATGTTGAGTGCCCAGAAGGCCCCCGCCAACGTGCCGGTGTTCCATTGCACGTCGGGTTTCAGGCCGCGCAGGCAGAACAGCATCAGGCCCAGGCCGAGCATGCCGTAGACGCCGAACAGAGCGGTGTGGCCGTGCAGCGCGGTCAGGTTCAAACCCTGCATGTAGTACAGCGCCAGCGGCGTGTTGATGAGGAAACCGAACAGGCCCGCGCCGACCAGGTTCCAGAAGCTGACTGCCAGGAAGAACACGATCGGCCAGCGGTAGCGCTGCATCCACGGCGTGGCCTGGCCGTGGCGCCAGGTCTCATACGCCTCCAGCCCGATCAGCGCCAGCGGCACCACTTC
>JANNEI010000003.1:0-2016 GCA_031378565.1 Burkholderiales bacterium | reverse complement strand
GCGAAGTCGGTGATCTTGATGCCTTCCTTCGCGAAGAAGTCGTTCAGCTTCACGTAGTGGCCGCTCTCGGCCGCGCCGCCGATCCACTGGCTGTCACCGATGATCAGGTCGCACAGCTTGCCCTTGCTGTTCAGCTCGTTCAGCATGCGGTCGGCAAAATTGGGCCAGGGCACGAACTCGAACTTCATCTTCACGCCGCTCTTGGCGGTGAAGTCCTTGCTCAACTCCACCAGCGCGTTCGCCGGGTCCCAGGCGGCCCAGCACAGGGTGATGGTCTTGTCCTGCGCCCGCACTGCGGTGCTGACCAGGCCAAGGGCGCTGACTGCGGCGAGGGCGATCACCCCCGGCAGCATCTTCAAGATCGATTTCATGAGGCTGTCTCCAACAGGTTGTGGTTCAGGGGCACACACCGGGCGGCCGCTCAGTGAAGGTTCTCGGCCGTCAGGATCTCGATGCGCGGCTGCACCACGTTGAGTGCCCCGCGAACGTTCTCGCACAGCGCGCGCAACACACGCGCCGCCGTCAACACGCAGTAATGAATGTCCTGGCTCAGGACATACGACAAGCCGTTCGCGCTGAGCAGCGAGCGGTGTTGTTCGGTGAAGTCGTGCGCCGCCACCGCCGCCTGGTCGGCAAGGCCCGCCGCGTCGAGCGCGCGCGCCACGCCGGCACTGCCCGAGCCCACGTTGTAGATGCCTGCCACCCGCGCCGCGTCCACACCGTTCTTGAGAAAGCGGCGCAAGGCGCGGCAGGCACCCGCGTCATCGGCGGGCAGGTCGGGCGTGCGCAGCATGCGCAGCGTGGGAAAGCGTTCCTCGATGACTTGCGCAAAGCCGATTCGCCGTTCGATCTCGGCCGACATTCGGGTGGCCTGCGACGACAGCAGCAGCGTGTCGCGCCCGTTGCCGTTCGCGCTGCCCGCCATGCGCGCCAGCAGCAGCCCGGCGGTGCGGCCGGCGGCCCGGTTGTCGGCGCCGACGCAGGTCTCGCGCATCGAGCCGGCCACGTCTGAGAACAGCGTCACCACGTGCACGCCGGAGCGCACCAGTTCGTTGATGGCCAGCTTGATCGGCGGCAGGTCGGGTGCCAGCAGCGCGATGCCCTGGCACGCCCCGACCTGCGCCAGTTCAGCGGCGAAGCGGGCCGGGTCGGTGGATTCGATGCGGTGCGTGATCTCGGTGATGTGCTGGTGCCTGAAGTCGCCGGCCGCCTGCGCGATCTGCCGGTCGACCAGCCCGACGAATGGCGAGTCGCCGGCAGGCAGCACGAAAGCGAAGCGGAATTTTCCGGCTTGCCGCGGCCGGCCGGGTTGCTGCGGCGTGCCCAGGTCGGAGACCACCTGCATCACCCGTTGCATGGTTTCGGCGTTGACCCCGGCCCGCCGGTTCAGCACCCGGTCGACGGTGGCCGTGCCGACCCCGGCAACGCGGGCGATGTCGGCAATGGTGGGGGCAGATGACATGGTGGCTGCGTGTGTGCTCAACTGGCCGAATCGTATTCACATCAATAAATAAATCAATCAGGGTTTTGGAGAGGGTCCGTCCTGTCGATGTCGCGTCGCATTCGAGTGCCGCGCTATCCTGCGGCCCGTGTACACACAATTCTTCGGCCTGAAGCGAGAGCCGTTCTCCATCGCCCCCGATCCGCGCTTTCTGTTCATGAGCGAGCGGCACCGCGAGGCGCTGGCCCACCTGCTCTACGGGCTGGACGGTGGCGGTGGCTTCGTGCTGCTGAGCGGCGAGATCGGGGCCGGCAAGACGACGGTATGCCGCTGCTTTCTGGAGCGCATTCCGAAGCGCTGCAACGTCGCCTACATCTTCAACCCGAAGCTCACCGTCATCGAACTGCTGAGGTCGGTGTGCGACGAGTTCCATATTCCGTTGCCGCATTCCGGCCCGGGCATGGCCACGGTGAAGGACCACCTCGACCCGATCAACGAGTACCTGCTGCGCACCCACGCGGTGGGCCAGAACAACGTGCTGATCATCGACGAGGCGCAGAACCTGTCGGCGGATG
>JANNEI010000811.1:0-1665 GCA_031378565.1 Burkholderiales bacterium | reverse complement strand
GCATGGTCGCCGCCGTCTGGCGGCGCGTCTGAGGCGTCTTGCGCCTGCGCGGCTGCCTCGGCGCGCCGGGCACGCTTGCGAGCCGGGGTGCGCAGCAGATACATCACGATTCCCAGTGGCAACACGCCGAACAGCAAGAAGGTGACCAGTGCACCCAGCACACTGCCGTTCGTGCTCGTGGCTTCGGCGACCGACATCATCAACACCACATAAATCCAGCCGATCGCCACCAAGTACATATCGTATCGTGATAAGTAAATTTCTGATGTGAAAAATGAGTCATCACGCGGTAAGCTTGAAGGCGTACAAAGTGAAAAGACTCACGGTACTGTGAGCGAACCGAGGAGACCCGTGATGAACAAGCCCATTTCCATTCCGAGCGCGGAAGACGCCGCCCGTGCCTTTGCCACCGGCGCGAACGACTTCTGGAAGTCGATGTCCGGGGTCAACGCGGCGTTGCCCAGCCTGACACAGTTGCAGGGCGACTACCTGAAGCAGGCCACCGAGTTGTGGAACCAGTCGCTGCAGCAGCTTCCCGGTCTGCCGGGCCTGACCGCCGCCGCGCCGCATCCGGCGGCACCGATTGCCGACCGTCGCTTCGCGGCACAAGAGTGGCTGGCCAATCCCGCTGCCGCCTACACCGCGCAGATGTACCTGCTGAACGCCCGCACCCTGTTGCAGATGGCCGACCAGGTGCAAGGCGACGAGAAGACGCGACAGCGGATTCGCTTCGCGGTGCAGCAGTGGATCGACATGGCGTCGCCGAGCAACTTTCTCGCGCTCAACCCCGAAGCGCAGCGCAAGGCGCTGGAAACGAAGGGCGAGAGCCTGACGCAGGGCATGCAGCACCTGTGGAACGACGTGCGCCAGGGCCACCTGTCGCAGACCGACGAAAGCCTGTTCGAGGTGGGCCGCAACGTGGCCACCACTGAAGGCAGCGTGGTGTTCGAGAACGAGCTGTTCCAGTTGCTCGAATACAAGCCGCTGACAGCCAAGGTGTACGAGCGTCCGATGCTGTTCGTGCCGCCGTGCATCAACAAGTTCTACATCCTCGACCTGCAGCCCGAGAACTCGCTGATCCGCCACACGGTGGCGCAAGGTCACCGCGTGTTCGTGCTGAGCTGGCGCAATGCGGACGAGAGCGTCGCCCAATACACGTGGGACCAGTACATCGACCACGCCGCGATCAGAGCGATCTCGGTGGTGCGGGAGATCACCGGCGCGAAGACGCTGAACATGCTGGGCTTCTGTGTCGGCGGCACCATTCTGAGCACGGCGCTGGCGGTGCTCGCCGCGCGCGGTGAACAGCCCGCAGCCAGCGTGACCCTGCTGACCACGCTGCTCGACTTCGAGAACACCGGCGTGCTCGACCTCTTCATCGACGAGGCGATGGTGAAGATGCGCGAGGCCAGTCTCGGCCCCGACAGCCCGCACGGCGGCAACCTGTTGAAGGGCCAGGAACTGGCGACCACCTTCAGCTTCCTGCGCCCGAACGACCTGGTCTGGAACTACGTGGTCGGCAATTACCTGAAGGGCGAAACGCCGCCGCCGTTCGACCTGCTGTACTGGAACAGCGACGGCACCAACCTGCCCGGGCCGATGTACTGCTGGTACCTGCGCAACACCTACCTCGAAAACAACCTGATCGAACCCGGCAAGCTGACG
>JANNEI010000775.1:0-2155 GCA_031378565.1 Burkholderiales bacterium | reverse complement strand
TGCTGTGGTACGACTTCACCGTGAACAACCCGCGCAATCCCGATGTGCGCGGCGTGCCGCTGCGCCGCCTGCGCGTGCTGTTTCCGCAAGGCCGCGTGCAGGCGCAGCGCGTCACGCTGGCCCCGCCGATCGCGCGTGCGGTGACGCGGGTTCATGCGGGGCTGTACCCGGTTTTCAATGTGCTGCCGCTGCTGCGAACGCATCTGCTGGCCTGGGTCGGCAAGCCGGCCTGACCGTCTGACCAGAGGCCCTTCCGCGTGGGCTTGATAGAATCTGGTCGTTGTGCATCACTGCATCAATTCATCAACGAATCATTTTGCTCGGAGGACGCTCATGCGAACCACGCTGGACATCGACGACGACTTGCTGGCCGCAACCAAGGAGATCGCCCGCAACGAGGGAGCCACCGCCGGACAGGTGGTGTCGCGTTTGTTGCGCAGTTCACTGACCGGTGCGGCGCAGGTGTCTCGTTCCGCGCGAACGCGCCGCCCTAGCGTGGCCGGGTTTCAGCCGTTTCCGGCCAAGCCCGGGGTGGTGATCACCAACGAACAGGTCAACGCGATTCGCGATGCCGAAGGCATCTGAGGCCATGCGCGCCTTGCTCGACGTCAACGTGCTGGTGGCCTTGCTGGACGCGAGCCACCTGCACCACGCGGCGGCCACACGCTGGCTGGCTGCGCATGCCAAGTCGGGCTGGGCGTCGTGTCCGCTGACCCAGAACGGCTGCCTTCGCATCATGTCGGTGGGCAGCTACCCGAACGCGCAACCCACGTCCGTGGTGGCCGACCGTCTGGCCCTTGCCATGGACGGCCCGGCTCATGCCTTCTGGCCCGATTCCGTCAGCTTGCTGGAGCCGGGTGTCCTGCGTTGGGACCGCGTGCTGACTTCGCGCCAGGTTACCGACACCTACCTGCTGGCGTTGGCGGCTGCCAACGCCGGCCGACTCGTCACCTTTGATCGAGGCGTCTCGATCGAAGCAGTTCCTTCTGCGTCCAAAGCTCATCTCGTCACGCTGGGCTGATGCCCGCCCACACCATGACATCCGCAAGCCTCCCTTTCCTGCCCTTCGCGCTGCCCGACATCGGCGAAGAAGAAATCGCCGAGGTGGTCGACACGCTGCGCTCCGGCTGGCTCACCACCGGCCCGAAGGCCAGGCGCTTCGAGGACGACTTCACTGCCTTCCTCGAAAACTGGGGTGAGGGCGCTGCCCGAGGTGAGCTGCATTCGCTGGCCGTCAACTCCGCCACCGCCGGCCTGCACCTGGCGCTCGAAGCAGTGGGCGTGGGCCCCGGCGACGAAGTCATCACCACCACCCACACCTTCACCGCCACCGCCGAGGTGGTGCGCTACCTGGGCGCCGACGTGGTGCTGGTCGACATCGACCCGGCCACGCTGTGCATCGACGTGGCTGCCGTGGCCGCCGCCATCACGCCGCGCACCAAGGCCGTGATGCCGGTCCATTACGGCGGGCTGGCGGCCGACATGCAGTCGCTGCTGGCTCTTGCGAAACAGCACGGGCTGCGGGTGGTCGAAGACGCTGCGCACGCGCTGCCCAGCACCTGCGGCGGCGCGCTGGTGGGCACGCTGGGGTCGGACGCCTGCGTGTTCAGCTTCTACGCCAACAAGACCATCACCACCGGCGAAGGCGGCATGGTCGTGACCCGCGACGACGCGCTGGCCAGGCGCATGAAGGTGATGCGCCTGCACGGCATCAGCCGCGATGCCTTCGACCGCTTCACGTCGAAGGTGCCGAGCTGGTATTACGAGATCGTGGCACCGGGCTTCAAGTACAACCTGACCGACATCGCGGCGGCCCTCGGCATCCACCAGCTGCGCCGTGCGCATGCCTTCCAGCAGCGGCGCGCGCAGATCGCCGCGATGTACGACGAGGCACTGCGCGGGTTGCCGGTCATCCTGGCACCGCACGCACCGGCCGGTGAGGTGCACTCGTGGCACCTGTACCCGCTGCGGCTGACCGCTGCCGCGCCGATCAAGCGCGATGCCCTGATCGAGTGCCTGTTCGCCGCCGGCATCGGCTGCAGCGTGCACTACATCCCGCTGCATTTGCAGCCGTACTGGCGTGACCGCTACGGGTTGAGCGGCGCGCAGTTTCCGCACAGCCAGGCGGTGTACGAGGGGCTGGTCAGCCTGCCCA
>JANNEI010000726.1:0-4074 GCA_031378565.1 Burkholderiales bacterium | reverse complement strand
CGACTGTTCGAGCATTTCGTCGAACTGGTCGATGATGATCTGCGCGAAGTCTTTTGCGTCCATCAGCCGCCCCACCAGCATCGGAATGTCGTTCAGCTCCTGCGGGTACGGCACCGCCCACAGGCCTTGTCCGTTGCGCGTGCGCAGGCGCGTCGGCTGGTCGTCGTGGCACCAGTTCAGCGTGTAGCGGTAGCCGGTCTCGGCCAGCAGGTCGGGGGTCAGCGCGCTCTCGGAAATCCAAGGCGACAACCAGCCCGACGGTGCCGCACCGCTGTGCTCTTGCATGCGGCTGCGGCAGCGCGCCAGCAGCTCGCGCTCGGCCGCCTCGGGCAGCCCGCCCTGCCGCTCGGCATTGCTGTGGCCGTGGGCGATGAGCTCGTCGCCGCGCGCCACGAAGGCCGCCACCAGTTCAGGGCAGTGGTCGTACAGCGCGGTGTTGATCAGCGCGCCCGTGGGCAGCGCCAAGCGGTCGAACAGTTCCAGGCAGCGCCACGCACCGACGCGGTTGCCGTATTCGCGCCAGCTGAAGTTCAGCACGTCGGGCTGCGGTGAAGCCGGGCCGATGCCCGCGCCCAGGCCTTCGCCGAACGCGAAGTGTTCGAGGTTGAAGCCGAGGTACACCGCCAGCCCGGCGCCGCCCGGCCAGCGGTGGTCGGGCCGGCGCGTGATCGGCCGGTAATCGAAGCGGCCGTGGTCGGGCAGCGGGCCGAGGTAGGGTGCGGGCATGGTCGCGCGGGGCTCAGAGTGTGGCCAGGCCGGCGCGCACAAGCAGCCATTCGGCGCTGTCGTTCCACACCTCCATCTGCGTGATCAGGCCGTGGCTCACGACGTAGCGGTCGACGTAGCGGTTGCCCTCGAACGGCGTGCCGTCGGGCCACTCCCCGTGCAGGGTGCCCAGGCTGTAGACCACGCTGTGCACCGGCGTGGCGCCGACCACGGTTTCGGTGGCCTCGATGCGCTTCTTCACCCAGCGGTAGCGGCCCGCGTTGAAGGCCGCCGTGTCCGCCGGGTCGTGCATCAGCCGCCCGCCGGTGAAGCGAATGCGCAACGCGGGCGACACGAAGCGCCGCGCGGCGGCCGGGTCGGGAATCATCACCACGCGCAGGAATTCGTTGACCAGCGCATCGGCGGTCAACGGCGTTGTGTCGGCGGTGGGTGGCATCGAGTTGGCTCCTGAGAATGGCAGTGCCACACAGTGGACCGCATGCAGCGAGCTTCAGCAAGACATGTGCCGCATAGCCATGTGCCGCACGCCACCGGTGCGGCCCCGCCACCACCGGTGCGCCCACGCGGCCGCCGCTTGACACGGTTGCGCCCACGCGGCCGCCGCTTGAATCCGGCGCGACCGCCCCGTACCATCGGCGCGTCTTGAACGGCTGGGAGCCGACATGCCATTGACCGAAAAGCAGTGGACAGGCCTTGCGCGCGACTTTCATCGAGCGCTCACCCGTGTGGCACCCGGCTGGACGGACGCAGGCCCGCACGACCCCGGCGTTACCGTGCTGGAATTGCTGGCCTATGTGCTGGTCGACCTGCAGTCGCGCAGCAACGTGCTCGACCCGCAGGCCCGAATGCTGGCGCGGCGGGTGGCCGAGCACGCGAGCGGATTGGCCACCGCGTTAGCCACGTCACAGGACGGCAGCGACGCTGCGGGCGCCTTGCAACGAGTCAACTACTTCAGCGGCATGCTGCTGGGCGTCGACGACTTCCGTGTCGAACAAACCTATTTCCGCACGCGCCTGAACCGTCACAACCGGATGCTGCACGGCAGCGGCATCGCCGATGGCCTGGCGGTGACGGTCGACGGCGGGACGAACGGCCCCAACGGCCCGCAAGTGACCATTGCGCCCGGGTTCGCGCTGGACCGGCATGGCAACGAGATCTGTGTCGACAAGCCGGCCACGCTGATGCTGCCGGCGCACGCGGGTGCGCTGTTCGTGCAGGTGTCGTACGCCGAACAGATGTGCAGCTCGGCACCGGTGGTCGATGGCAATCCGCTCGACGTCACCGCCGGTGAGTCGACCGCGCAAGCCACCCGCATCGCCGAGACCTTCAGCGCATCGCTGGCAGCGGAGCCCGCCGCAGATGCGGTGGTCATCGCACGGCTGCGTCAGGTGCGCGGACGTTGGCGGGTCGACCGGGGCTTCAAGCCGGTGCGCCTGCCGCCGCCTTGATGACGGCACGGGCGGGGCGGTTCTGCGTCGACCCTCTGCGCCCGTGAAGCCGCAGAATATCGGCTCACCGCCCACCAGAAAACAGCCATGACCGAACCGACCCCCGAGACCCACGACAGCCCCATGCCCGACCGCCTGTCGGTCGACCCGCGCAGCCCGCACCACGTGGCGGCCGTGTTCGAACGCGAGATCGGCATCCGGCTCAACGACCAGGAGCGCCACGACGTCGAGGAATACTGCATCAGCGAAGGCTGGGTCAAGGTGCCCGCCGGCAAGGCCCGCGACCGCAAGGGTCAGCCGCTGATGATCAAGTTGAAGGGCAGGGTGGAGGCGTTCTTTCGGTAGCTTTCAGACATCCACACATGCTGAAAATCTGGGGCAACGCCGACTCCGTCAACGTGCAGAAGGTGCTGCGGTGCTGCGAGGAAATGCACCTTGCGTCTTGCAGAATGTCCTACTGTCGGGCTTCAAGCGCATCCGCCACTATGGGCTGCTGGCACCGGCGGCCAAGACCGAGCGGCTGGCCCAGGCGCGGCGCTTGCTGGCGATGCCCGCTGCCATCGCGCAGGCGCGCGAGGACGCGCAGGCCTTCATGCGCCGCGTGGCGGCCATCGACGTGGCGTGCTGTGCGCATTGCGGGCTCGGGCGGTGGTGCGTGGTGGAGCACCGCAGCGCTGATCGCGCGGCCATTGCAGCACCCCTGCTGGCTGCATGTCGAGGCCCGCCGTGAGGCGCGCGCGAGACACCACTGTGTGTTCACCGTCGGCTTGCTCACACAGGCCTGGAGCTTCTTGCGTCGGCCATTCGACATCGACGCAGCGAGCCACGCGACAAGGCTGCCGCATCGGCCACACGCCGCTTTGGTGGCCGGTGTGCGAGCGCATTGCCACTGCGCAGCTTGGTGCAGCAAGCATTGCCATTGCTGATACGGCACGCTGAAACTTACACTGCCCATTCCACCGCCGGCCCGGCGGTTCAGTCCAACAAGGTTTATCTGACGCCATGCATCACCGTGCCTTCGATCTGCTGCGGCTCGGCGTCAGATAAACGCTATTCGTCAGCCGTCTGAAACATTCATGGTAGGCGCTCACGCATACTCAATTCAACATTGCGAAGGTTCAGATGACACAGCTCAAGGTCAAACAGATTCGTCAGCGGCTACTTCAAATGTTCGAACCGCATCTCGACCTCTCAAGAAACTCCGTCAAAGTGATTGATCTGTAATGGGCTTTTTAAGCCGGTTGCGCAATGGGGATCATCTGCATGCCGAGCTTGGCGGCGCGCTGGGACAGGGCTCGCAGGACGCGCTCTCGGTACCGCTCCTCGTAGTAGTCATGCCCCTGGTCGGTGTACCCCTGGCCCTTGGTCAGCATCGTGCAAATCAGCCGCGCCAGCTTGTGGGCGGCGGCGGTGACGGCGCATGGGTCAAGTCCATCCGTGAGCACAGGCGTCGGAACCAGGCACCCAGCGCTGACTTGCTAATGCGCAGGGCCGCGGCGGCCAGGCGCAAGGCCTGTGCGGCGCTGGAACACCTGTGCCTCGTCGGCAGACTGTGGGGATGGATTTTCTACAGCCTCGTCGGGCATCGCACTCACTGCCCGCGTGCCAGGTTGCCGAGTCAACAGGCAGTCGTTTGTGTCAAGCTACGGCGTCAAATCAGTGGAGCGCCCATGGGAACGCCAGTAGAAATCCTCGAAGCCGAACTGCTACAGCTACCGAAGGCTGACCGTATCCGTGTCCTCGACCGGGTCGTCGCCAGCCTGGATTCAGATGCTGCACGCGACGCAGCGTGGGATGCCGTGGCGGCCCGAAGAGACACCGAGGCGGACAGAGATCCATCGATGCTGCTTGACCTTGACGACGTGATCGCCAGGTTGCGCGCGGAAGTTCAGTGAATCGG
>JANNEI010000556.1:0-4342 GCA_031378565.1 Burkholderiales bacterium | reverse complement strand
GAACGAGGTGCCCAGCTTGCGCTGCAAGGCCACGCGCACGTTCTCGAGCGCCGTCATGTGGCCGAAGGTGGCCGAGATCTGGAACGAGCGGATCACGCCGCGCCGCGCGATCTGCGCCGGCTGCTCGGCCGAGATGTCGATGCCGTTGAAATGAATGCTGCCGCGGGTCGGCTGCAGGAACTTGGTCAGCAGGTTGAAGACCGTCGTCTTGCCCGCGCCGTTGGGGCCGATCAGCGCGTGGATGCTGCCGCGCCTGACGTTCAGGTTCACGTCCTGCACCGCGGCGAAGCCCTTGAACTCCTTGGTCAGGCCGACCGTCTTCAAGATGATGTCGTCCGCCATCGCCAGCGCTTTCATTGGATGGCCGAGGCCGAACGCAACTGCTCGCGCAGCATGAACTTCTGGATCTTGCCGGTCGATGTCTTCGGCAGCGTGCCGAAGATCACCTGCTTGGGCACCTTGAATCGCGCCATCTGCGCGCGGCAGTGCTCGATGATCTCGGCCTCGGTGGCCGTCGCACCGTCGCGCAGTTCGACGAAGGCCGCCGCCACCTCGCCCCACTTCTCGTCGGGCTTGGCGACCACCGCCGCCACCAGCACGGCGGGGTGGCGGTACAGCACTTCCTCGACCTCGACGCTGGAGATGTTTTCGCCGCCCGAGATGATCACGTCCTTGCTGCGGTCCTTGATCTTGACGTAGCCGTCGGCATCGACCACGGCCAGATCGCCGGTGTGAAACCAGCCCCCGTCGAACGCTTCCTCGGTGGCGCGGGTGTTCTTCAGGTAACCCTTCATCACCAGGTTGCCGCGGAAGAATATTTCGCCCATCGTCTGGCCATCGGTGGGCACCGGCTGCATGGTTTCAGGGTTCAGCACGGTGATGGCCTGCTGCATCGGGTAGGCCACGCCCTGGCGTGCATTCAGGCGCGCCCGCTCGCCGATCGGCAGGCCGGCCCAGTCGGCTTGCTGGGCGCACACCGCCGCCGGCCCGTAGACCTCGGTCAGCCCGTAGACGTGCGTGATGGCAATGCCGATGCGCTCGCAGCCTTCGATGATGGCGGCCGGCGGGGCCGCCCCGGCGATCAGGCCGCATATCGCGTGGGTGATGCCGGCCCGCTGCGCTTCAGGGGCGTTGATCAGCATGCCGTAGACGATCGGCGCGCCGCACAGATGGGTCACGCGGTGCTGGCGGATCAGCTCGAAGATCAGCGCAGTGTCGACGCGGCGCAGGCAAACGCTGGCCCCCGCCTGCAAGGCCATCGTCCACGGGAAGCACCAGCCGTTGCAATGGAACATCGGCAGCGTCCACAGGTAGACCGCGTGGTGCGGCATCTGCCAGGTGACGACGTTGGAGACCGCGTTCAGGTAGGCACCGCGGTGATGCGTGACCACGCCCTTCGGGTTGCCGGTGGTGCCCGAGGTGTAGTTCAGCGCAATCGCGTCCCACTCGTCGGCCGGCAGCTGCCAGGCTAAGTCGGGGTCGCCGTGGGCCAGAAAGGTTTCGTAGCTGACGTCGCCGAGTGACTTGCCCGCAGGCGCGTCCTCGTCTTCGACCTCGATCACGAACGGCCGCTGCTCACCCACCATCGCCAGCGCCTTTTCGACCACGCCGGCGAACTCGCGATCGGTCAGCAGCACCTTGGCTTCGCCGTGCTGCAGCATGAAGGCGATGGCCTCGGCGTCGAGCCGGGTGTTCAGCGTGTTGAGCACCGCGCCGGTCATCGGCACGCCGAATTGCGCCTCGAACATCGCCGGCACATTGGGCAGCATCACCGCCACCGTGTCGCCCGGGCCGATGCCGCGTTGCGCCAACCCGCTGGCCAGGCGACGGCAGCGCGCGTAGGTGTCGCTCCAGCTTTGCCGGCGCGACCCGTAGATCACCGCGACCCGGTTCGGATAGACGCCGGCCGCGCGTTCGAGGAAGCTCAGCGGCGACAGCGCGACGAAGTTGGCTTCGTTCTTGTCCAGGCCAAGGTCGTACGCATGGGTTCGGGTCATCTCGTCTCCTTGTTCTTGCGGTCGTTCGCCGCCGCCGTTGCGGTAGCGCACCGCACCGCGTGGAGCGCAGGATGAACGACGACCTTTTCAGGAGCCGGCAGGCAATGTGACGAATGATTGCGGCAGCTCCATCAGGCCGCACCTCGGCGATGCCGACTCCTAGAATTGGCGTCGACCCACCCACCTGCATCGAGCCCCTGTGAGCGAGACATTCGGCAATCCATCAGACGACCGCTTCAAGCGCTACCAGTCGCTGCAGGCGGCGCTCGACCTGATCGACCAGGGCTTCACCTTGATCGACCGCGACCTGCGCTTCGTGGCATGGAACAAGACCTTTCTGCGGCTGCTGGACTTTCCACCCGAGATGGGCTTCGTCGGTGCGCCGTTCGAGAGCTTCATGCGCTTCAACGCCGAGCGTGGCGAATACGGCAGCGGCGACGCGCAGGCCCAGGTCGACGAGCGCATGCTGGCCGCACACGACTTCGCACCCCACGAATTCGAGCGTGCCCGGCCCGACGGCACCGTGCTGCGGGTGCGTGGCCTGCCGGTGCCGGGGCACGGCTTCGTGACGCTGTACTCCGACGTGACGGCACAGAAGAACGCCGAGCGCCAGATTCGCGAGCACAACGCGCAGCTGGAAACGCGCGTCGCCGAACGCACCGCCGAACTGGTGCAGGCGCAGAAGATGGAAGCGCTGGGCCAGTTGACCGGCGGCCTGGCACACGACTTCAACAACATCCTGACGGTGATCATCGGCAACCTCGGCGCGCTGGCCGACGCCCGCAGCAGCGACCCGACGGTGGCCGAGTTCGTCGAGCCGGCGGTCGACGCCGCCCGGCGCGGTGCCGACCTGATCAAGGCCTTGCTCTCGTTCGCACGCAAGCAGCCGCTCGAAGCGCAGACCGCCGACGTGGCACCGCTGATCGCATCGGTCGGGCGGCTGGTGCGGCGCTCGCTGCCAGAAAGCCTGCAGTTCGACATCGACACCGGCGACTTGCCGCTGTGGGCCTGGATCGACCCGCACCAATTGCAGAACGCGCTGCTCAACCTGATCCTGAATGCGCGCGACGCCACGCAGGCCCGGGCGCACGTGCCGGCGCGAATCGGCCTGCACGCGTCGGCGCGGGCACTGGACAAAGCGGCGTCCACCGCGCTGCAGATCGAGCCGGGGCGCTACCTGTGCATCGAGGTCAGCGACAACGGCAGCGGCATGGACGCGCGGACCCTGGCGCGGGTCTTCGAACCCTTCTTCACCACCAAGCCGCACGGCTCGGGCACCGGCCTCGGAATGGCGATGGTCTACGGCTTCGTCAAGCAGTCGGGCGGCGCGATCGACCTGCGCAGCACACCGGGCCAGGGCACGACGGTTTCGCTGTGGCTGCCGGTCTCGGATCTCGTCAGCGACCTGCCGTTGCCGACCGACCCGGCCCCCGACGCCACGCGCGGCGACCAGGGCCTGGCCTTGCTCGTCGAGGACGACCCGGAGGTGCGCAAGGTGGTGCGGCGCTCGCTGCTGGAACTGGGCTTTGCAGTCATCGAAGCCGAGAACGGTGCCGAGGCGATGCAGATCATCGACCAGACCCCCGGCATCGTGCTGCTGCTGACCGACGTGGTGATGCCCGGCTCCATCGATGGCCGGGTGCTGGCGGCCCATGCGCGCGATCGGCGCGGTGTGCCGCGCGTGGTGCTGATGAGCGGCTACGCGCCGGAACTGAAGCAGCGCAGCGACGTTCCGATGCTGGCCAAGCCGTTCACTCGCGCGCAACTGGCGGCCCTGCTGGACGGCATGCCGAGGTGAACGCGATGCTGCCGCGGTCAGACACTGCGCCGCCCGCAGCGCTGGTCTATGTGGTGGAAGACGACGCCGCAATCTCGACGCTGGTGGTCGCCGCGCTGCAAGAGTTCGGCTTCGCCACCGAGGCGTTTCGCAGCGGTGCCACGTTGCTGCGCCGCCTGCAGACCGAGCGCCCCGACCTGTGCGTGGTCGATCTCGGCCTGCCCGACATGGACGGCATCGAGCTGGTGCGCCAGATCGCGGCGGTGTCCAGCAGCGGCGTGCTGATCCTGACCGGGCGCGGCCACATGGTCGACCGGGTGATGGGCCTGGAGCTGGGGGCCGACGACTACATGGTCAAGCCCTTCGAGCCGCGCGAGCTGGTGGCGCGCGTGCGCAGCATCCTGCGCCGCCGCGCCGGCGGTGGCGGCAGCACGCCCGGCCAGCCGCGCCGCCACGCCGGCTTCCTGGGCTGGAGCCTGGACTGCGCCGCCAACATCCTGCGCGCCGCCGACGGCAGCGAGCACCTGCTGGGCACCGCCGAAACCCAGGTGCTGCGCGCCTTCGTCGA
>JANNEI010000639.1:0-2100 GCA_031378565.1 Burkholderiales bacterium | reverse complement strand
CCGACAGCAGCAGGCTTTCGCGCACGCCGATCTCGCGGTCGTCCTTGTGCAGCACGCCCAGGTCGAAGGCGAGCAGCGTCACGACCACCGTCGCGAACACCAGCCACACCCAGGCCGCTTTGCCCAGCCACGGTGTGTGCGCGAATTCCAGCAGGATGTCCAAGAGATACCTCGGTGAATGCAGCGCGGTGCAGGTGGAGATTCAGAGCAGCCAGGCGGCGGCACCGGCCAGCGAGGTGGCCCCTCCGAAGCCGGCGAGTAGCGCCGCATCGCGCCGGTTGTCGTGGCGCATCTCGCGCCACGCACTCAAGAACATCACGGCGGCAAGCAGGGCCGTCAGCAGGGCGATGTCAACCATGCTGCGCACGCGACGAAGGGGCCGGCGTCCACAGCATTTCGCGGTGCAGGCCCCACTGCTCCACAGCGGCGATCAACACCATCGACTCGCCGTCGGCGACGTTCTCGTCCGCCTCGACCACCGCAATGCACAGGCGCAGCACCTTGCGGCGCAGTCCCGGGTCGTCGACTTCGGCCATCAGCGCATCGAGTGTGCGTGGGTCGATGCGGCAGGCGTCGGCCCAGCTTGCGTGCGAGGTGGAAAGCAGGTCTTCGCAGAAACCGTGCATCACGGCGTGCAACTCGTCGCGCTTCAGGCCCAGTTGCCGGTGGGCGTCGAGCCGGTCCAGCACGTCGAGTTCGGTCTGACACAGGTTGCCGTCGGCCAGGCTGGCCAAAGCGACGATGCGGGCCGCAGCCTGCGGGCTGTTGTGTGGATAGGTGCGCATGGGAATGGTCCTGGGTGCAGTGCAGGGCGGTCAATCGAAGACGTCACTCAGCCATGACTTCTTGCGTGTGGCGGGGTGGCGTGGGCCGCTGCGATGGTCGGAATCCTGGAAGTCGGGACGGGTCGACTGCGCAGGTGCCGATGCCACCGAGTGCTCGCGGCCGGAGCCGGCACCGAGCGCGATCAGTTTGTCCAACTCGCCGCGGTCCAGCCACACGCCGCGACACAGCGGGCAATAGTCGATTTCGATCCCCTGGCGGTCCGACAGCAGCAGCACGGGGTCGATACAGGTCGGGCATTTCATGATGTCTCCTTCGACAAAACTCAATCGTCCGACCCACCCATGCCGAACAAGCTCAGCAGGCTGGTGAACAGGTTGAAGATCGACAGGTACAGGCCGACGGTGGCGAGCACGTAGTTGGTCTCGCCGCCGTTCACGATGCGGCTGGTCTCGAACAGGATCAAGCCCGCCGACAACAGCGCCACCATGGCCGAGACCGCCAGCCCCAGCGCCGGCATCTGCAGGAAGACGGCACCCAGCCCGGCCAGCAACGCGATGACCATGCCGGCGAACAGGAAGCCGCCCATTAAGCTGAAGTCGCGCCGCGTTGTCAGCACCCAGGCCGACAGCGCCAGGAAGGTGGCACCGGTGGCACCGAGCGCCAGCGTGATCACCTGCGCGCCGCCGGGCAGCGCCAGTTGCCGCGCCAGCACCGGCCCCAGCGTGTAGCCCAGGAAGCCGGTCAGCGCGAACACCGCCGGCAGCGCCCAGCCGCTGTTCTGCAATCTGTGAATCGCGAACAGCAGACCGAAGCTGCCGACCAGCATCAGCACGATGCCCGGCCCGGGCAGCTTCAGCGCCGCGCTGGTGGCCGCGACACCGGCGCTGAACAGCAGCGTCATCGCCAGCAGCGCGTAGGTGTTGCGCAGCACGCGGGCGGTGGCCCGCGGGTGCGATGAGGCGTCGTTGATCGCCCCGGTCGAAATCGGCGTCGGGGAAGCGATGGGGGTCATGTATGCCATGGTGATTTGCTCCAGGTTCAGGCGTCGAGGCCGAGCGCGCGATGGCGCGGCCGTTGATGGGTGCGCTGCCACACGCGCGCCAGGGTGCGGGCGGCGCGCGTCAGTGCGCTTTCGAGTGCGCTGCGCCAGTCGCGGTCGACAGCGGTGATGACGACAGTGCCGGCCGTCTCGGTTTTCAGTTCGATCTGGCAGCGCTTGTCGAGCCCGCCGCGCGGGCCGTTGACATCCGACAACTGCACCCGGGCGCGCGGCACCAGCCAGCTCAGGCGGCGCATCACGAAGCGCACGCGGCG
>JANNEI010000624.1:0-6469 GCA_031378565.1 Burkholderiales bacterium | reverse complement strand
GAGTGTGCAGATGGTCTTCGCGCCGCCGGCACCGCAGGTGGTGCAGGCAGGCTCGCCGGTGCTCGACGCGCCCGCCTGGGTTGCGTGGCTGTTCGTCGGCTTTGCGGTGTTTCGGCTGGCACGTCTGTTCACGCAGCGCGGCACCTCGAAGGCACCGTCGTGGTCGCCGCACGCGGCCACCACGGTGATCGGCATCACCTTCGTCGGCATGTTTCTGCTCGCCGGTGCCTGGGCCTACACCGACGTGCTGGTCGACGTGGTGCGCGGCATGGCCCACAGCGTCGCGGCGCGCGCGCTGCTCGCGCTGGCACTGCTGCTCGGTGCCGTCGCGGGCGGCATCATCGACCGGCCGTTGCGCAGCATTCCGGTCACCGCCGGCGCGGTGGCACGCTGCTTCATGGGCGGTGTGCTGATGGGCTGGGGCGGCCTGCTGGTGCCCGGCGGCAACGACGGCCTCATCCTGCTGGGCATGCCGTTGCTGTGGCCCTATGCGTGGGCAGCCTTCGCAGTGATGTGCATCGTGATCACGCTGACCCTGTCGATCTCGCAAAAGCTGTGAGTGCTTCACGACAATCCCCGCGGTCGCGCAAACGCTGGCACACCCCCTCGGGTGTGCCAGTGATGCGTCTACGGCTTGCCTTGCCCCGAAAGTAGACCGAGCCTGTAGTGCACGCGGGGCGCGTGTGGCTGCCGCTGCTGCAAGAAGACCATCGGCATGACGATGCTCTGGCCGGGTTCGAGGACTCCGCTCGGCAGGAACACGCGCAGGTAAGGATCGCCGCCGCTGGTGGTCCCACTGGCGTTGTCCAACCTGGTCTGGCGCGGCAGGCCGCGAGCGATCAGCAGCAGGTGGGTGTCCACCACCGTCGTGCTGTTGTTGGTGATCCTGTAGACATCACGCTGTCGCCCGCCACGGCTGTCGGAGTCGATCAGTGAAATCTGTGCCTGCGCGGTCACGTCCAGGAACTCCAGCCCCGCGTCGCGCCGTGACAGTGGGTCGTTGTTGTCCTGCGCCAGGCCACTGATCGGAAAGCCGTCGATCGCGCCCAGCGCTGCCAGGTCAGGACGGTACTTCGAGTAGATGAAGTCGGGCTCGCTGAGCTGAAACATGGCAGACGGCCATCTCGGATCGAACTTGACGAACGCCGGATCGTAGAGTGCGTTTTCGAGGAAGTCGGTGAGATCTTCCACTTCATCCCGCGTCAGCCCCAGGCCACGCGGGTAGCCCGCGCCGCGGGGGTTGGTGAAGCGCGTGCTCAGCGTGCTCGCGGCACCCGACTGCGCGTTTTGCGGCACGCCGGCATTGAAGTAGCGAACCACATCCTTGACGTTGCTGAATCCCCCGCTGTGGAAGAAGGTCCGGGCGTCCTTGAGCTGGCGCAGGGTCAGCGTGCGGAACTTGAAGGCGTCGCTGTCGCGGCCGGTGACTTCGCGCCTGCCGTCGTCGAGAAAGTTGGGGTCCTTTCTCGCTTGGCGGTTCAGGGCCTGGAGCGGGTGATCGTTGAGCCCGAGGTTGTGAAAGTTCTCTTCCACGAACTTGCCGACGCCGGCCACATCGGGATCGTTGACCTGCTTGTTGAGCATCGGGCCGCTGTGGCAGCCGTAGCAGCCTGCCCCGCCCTCGCCGCCTGTCGCGGGGGTGAAGAACAGTCTGGCGCCGCGGCGCTGGTCCGGCGTCATTGCACCGTTTCTTCCGGCCAGGAAGCGGTCCCATGGCGTGTCGCGCGTCACCGAGGTGCGCATGAAGGTCGCCGTCGCACGCAGCACGGTGACGTCGTTGATGAGCTTGTTCAAGTCGCCCGTTGCGTCGGCCTGAGCGGCCTCCTCGGGGAAGGCTTCCCGAAACAGCTTCCGATAGGCAGGGAACTTCTGCAGTTCGGCAGACTGGAATTCGAGCATGCGGTGAGCGTCGAGCAGCAGCAGCGCCACGCTCTCCTGCGCCGGGTCATTGAACGGGTTGAGGCCACCGGGGGACGAGTCTGGCTCGCCTGCGAAGCCACCCATCAGGACGCGGTTGTTGAATGCGGCTCCGAGGACACCCGGGGCATTGCGCCCGACACTGTCCAACGCATCCAGCCGGCCGGTTCTCAGGAGCTTGCCCGGGTCCGGCAGTTTGCGGCCACGAGCGGGGCTGGCCGCGCCCGCGATCTCATAAACGTCGGTGAGCGTGGGCAACTCGTCCACCAGCGCATCGCCCGGGAACAAAGGCGTCTGGCGCAGCTTTGGCAGGACGGCCAGGTTGGGGCGTCGGCGCGGTGTGAAGTTGCCCTCGGCGTCGGTGTAGCCGCGCCCTTCGCCGCCGACGTTGAAGTTGAGCACGGCACCGGCCTTGGAGGCCGATTCGCCTTGGTGACAGCTGCCGCAAGAGCCCGTCTGTCGCGTCGCCAGCACGCCGCCGAACTCCGGCAAGATGCGAGCGGTTCGGATCGGGTCGTGGAAGAGTTGCTTGCCGAGGTAGCGCTTCGCTTCAGTGATCGCATAGCGCGGATTGGCACTGGCATCCGTGCCATCGGGAAGTTGCGCCCCGGGCAGGTCCGAGTCCTTGGCTGGCACCATCAGCTTTTCGATGCCGCCGACCTGGCTGCCGATGAACCGGCGCAACTGTTTGGCACCGCCACCGCCACGGCCGTCGCCGTCGTCACCGCCGTCGGCACCGACGCTTGCGCACAAGAGCGAAAGGGACGCCGTCAAGGCCATGCGCAAGGCGCGCGACCGGGAGGTCTGCTGCACCTTGATGCCGCGCGCGAACGGCTCGGTCGATGCCGCATGTCGCGCGATGGTTGCTGTTCGTGATTCTCCAAAGATTCTGACCATGAGAACTCCTTCAGAAGGAAAATGATCGTTGACCGCTTGAATCGATGTCAGAGGAAGCGATGCACGATCGGGCAATTGATGATGAGTCCGGTCGATCCGAATGGAGCACCGCCGGGGCCTGTCAAGAATCCGCGCCTGGCGTAGCCCAGGATCTCGAACTCCTCGCGCACACGCGACCTGTAGTCGTTGTCGATCGCGTCCTGCGTCCACTGCCCGGCGTTCAGATCCCACAGCGGGCTGTAGTCCGTCGCGATGGTCGGGATGCCGCCCAGCACATTGAGCGAGCCGCCTTCGCCTTTCAGCGCGCTGTTGAAGCCCTGACGTTGCGGATTGATTTCTCCGGCCACCGTATTCGTCGGGCCGTTGACGATGGCGAAGATGCGCTCGACAGCACTGAAGGCGCTGTCGTCGTTGCCCACCTTCACATCGGCAAGGCCCGGCGCATGCGTGGCGTTCTCCAGCGCCGCCGGCAGCGGATCGCTGGCATCCGTGCTGAGGTAAAGCACGGGCCGGCCGAAGCTGTAGCCGGTGGTCAACGCGAGCGTGACCACCCCGTCGCGCGGGCATATCGCGACCACCTTGTCGTGCACCACGGCGTGGTCGGCATTGCCGTCGCAGTAGGCGTCCAGGGCGCCGGCGTCCACGTCGAAGGCCACCATCGGGGCGTTGAAAATGTAGTTGCCGATCTTGGCCAACGGGCTGTAGTCGGCATCGCCGACCGAGCCTGGCTGCACCGCCACCGGCGGGAAATAGTCTGGCGCAGTACCCGGCGTCACGCTGACTTGCGGCGCAAAGTTCACGCTGCCGGTTTCAAAAACGACCGTGGTCTCGCCGTTGATCAATTGCTGCGAGGCGCGCCGCACGCCTTTGCCAACCGCTGCGTACTCGAGCTTGGCCGAGAAATTGAGACCCAGGGCCTCGGCATTCTTGCTGTCGGTCGTGTCCGTCAACACGTACCAGACGAGTCGCCCGTCGGGCAACTGTCCTTTGTAGAGCGGCAGCGTGATGGTGCCGGCCACGTCGTCGAGAACGCCTGACTTCAGCAGCTGGTACGGCCCGATCAGCTCTTTCTGCACAGTCGAGGGTGCCGTGCCGAAGTAGGTGGCCGGAACGTCTGCGCCAATCGACGGCGGCGAGGGTTGAATCTCGGTGATGGGCGTGGGGTTGGCGATGGCTGCAAGGCCGCTCGTCACTGTGCCTGTCACCGCGCCGGGGCTGACCTCGGGCGCGGGAGCTGCAACCGGTGCGGGCGAATCGCTGCTGCCGCCGCACGCCGTCAACGCGACTGCGGCTGCCAGACAAATAATGTGATGTTTGCGCATGTTTTTTTGACTCCAGGATCGAAGGGGCAGGGTGCTGTCAAAGGAAGCGGAAGACGATCGGGCAATTGATGATCAGTCCGCTGGAGCCGAAGGCCTTGCCTCCCGGGCCGGTCAGCCACCCGCTCCTCACGTACCCGAGAATCTGGAATTCCTCCCGAACGCGCGATCGGTATTTGTTGGTGACCGCATGCGCCGTCCACTCTCCGGTATTGAGGTCCCAGAGCGGGCTGTAGTCGGTCGCGATGGTGGGAATTCCACCCAGCACATTGAGCGGCCCGCCTTCGCCCTTGAGCGCGCTGTTGAAGCCCTGGCGTTGCGGGTTGATCACCCCGGCCTGCGTGTTTGTCGGGCCGTTGATGATCGCGAAGATGCGCTCGACCGCGCTGAACGCGCTGTCGTCGTCGCCGACCTTGACATCCAGCAAGCCCGGCGCAAACGTGGCCCCTTCGAGCGCCGCCGGCAATTGGTTGTTCGCGTCGGTGCTCAGGTACAGCACAGGCCGCGCGAAACTGAAGCCGGTGGTCAACGCAAGTGTCACGGTCTGGTCGCGTGGGCAAATCGCCACCACCTTGTCATGCACCTGGCTGTGGTCAGGGCTGCCGCTGCACATCGCATCCAGCGTTGCGTCGCTGACGTTGAACGCCATCATCGGCGCGTTGTAGATGTGCTCGCCGATCTTCGCCAAGGGGCTGTAGTCGGCATCGCCCACGGCACCGGCCTGCGCAGAGGTGGGCGGGAAATAGTTTGGCGCCCCTCCGGGGGTCACCGCGCGCACCGGCGAGAAGTCCACCTTGCCGGCTTCGAACACGACGGTGGTCTTGCCGTTGATCAATCGTTGCGAAGCCTTTCGCACCGCCCGACCGACGTCGGCATAGCTCAGCTTGCCTGAGAAATTGATGCCGAGCGCTTCGGCGTTCTTGATGTCGGTGGTGTCGGTCAACACGTACCAGACCAGTTCGCCGGACGCGAGTTGACCCTTGTACAGCGGCATCGTGATGGTGCCCTTCGTCT
The DNA here is from genome assembly GCA_031378565.1 of Burkholderiales bacterium. Taxonomy (GTDB): domain Bacteria; phylum Pseudomonadota; class Gammaproteobacteria; order Burkholderiales; family Burkholderiaceae_C; genus JANYJJ01. The sequence continues at coordinate 1,322 of JANNEI010000624.1, read as the reverse complement.
GGTCGATCGTCCCCGACTTCATCAACCGATAGGGCCCGATCAACTCCTTCTGCACCGCCGACGGCGGCGGGCCGAAGTACGTCACCGGAATGTCGGCCCCGATGGATGGAGGGGACGGCTGAATCTCGGTGATCGGCGTCGGCGGCGGCAAGGCCTGAGCGGACGCGACGCACGCTGCGCTGGCAAGGCTGAGACAGATGAGGATTTTCAAGAACAGCTCCTGGGAGTGAGGGACATCAACTTCGGTCGCGTCGTCCAAAAAGCCGCTGTCGATTTTTCGTTGACTGGCGATGACAGAAACAGGGCCACCTTCGCGACTGACGCATTGAGCCAGCCGATCAGGTGTGCGTCTTTCAAGAAAACGACGCTTGCGTTTCAAACTCGGCGGACAGAAACTTGTCATTCGTCCAAGGAGTTGTTTGATGGGCAGTACCGAGCCGGAAACCCTGAGCGGGGCGAGCAGTCCGCCGCGAAGCAGAGTGCAGGAGGGGCTCCGTACGTACGGCGCATCGTTGAAGGGAGCGGGCGGGCGCGAGATGAATGCCTTGCTGCGCAACAACGATCCCGGTGCCGTTTGTGTCGGGATGTATGCGTCGCCGCCTTATGACCTGAGGGTGCCGGCCTTGCCGGTGGCGCGCCTGTCGTTGAACCTGACCGTTTCGCGCACCTGCGGCGGGCTCGCAGGGGAGCGACCGCGCCAGTTCGACAGCGCTCGCTACTCGATATTCCTGACCCCCGCAGCGGCCGAGGTGCGTTGGCGAAAAGAGTCGCCGAGCCGCCACGTCAACGTCTACTTTCACTCCCGAGCTTTTGCCGGCGAGGACGATGACGCCCCGCTTCTGGATTGCGCAACCATTGGGTTCTTTGCGCGGCTGCCCGGCGCGCGGTTGATCATCGACGAACTGGTTGCCGAGTTGCAACGGCCCGACGTGTTGGCCGCGGAAGCCACAGACAGCCTGGCGCGGCTGCTGCTCGTGCGCCGGGCGCGGCGCAGACCACGCGACGCAAGTACGGCTTCCGCAGTCACGCCACGCGTGCTGGCGCTGCTGCGAGAGTATGTCGAGGCGCACATGTCTGAGCGCATCCTCGTTGCCGACCTGGCGGCAATCGCAGGTCTGTCACCGAACCGTTTCGCGCATGCGTTCACCGAGCGCACAGGGCAGCCACCGCACCAGTTCGTGCGCCGCTTGCGACTGGAGCGGGCCACGATGCTGCTGCGGCAGTCGAGCCTGAGCCTGGTCGACATCTCCGCAGCCTGCGGTTTCTCCAGCCAGCAGCACCTGACGGAAACGATGCGCGTGTGTGTCGGCGCAACGCCCGCC
>JANNEI010000578.1:0-1882 GCA_031378565.1 Burkholderiales bacterium | reverse complement strand
GTCGTTGGCCAGCGTGGTGTACCACTTGAGCGTGAAGCCGCCCCATTTGGTGGGCAGCGGCGAGTCGTTGAACGAGTAGACGATCAACGCGAAGATCGGCAGGTACAGGAAAAAGTAGCCACCCGTCAACCAGCCTTTGCCGAACAGGCGCGGCCAACTTTGCGCGAACGAGCTGGCGCGGCTCATTTGCGCACCTCGGTCGCTTCGGCCTGGTACTTGTTGAAGACGGCCAGCGGCACCAGGATCAGCAGCACCATAACCACCGCCACGCTGGACGCCATCGGCCAGTCGTTGTTGCTGAAGAACTCGTCCCACAGCACACGGCCGATCATCAGCGTCTGCGGGCCGCCCAGCAGTTCGGGAATCACGAACTCGCCGACGCAGGGAATGAACACCAGCATCGAACCGGCAATGATGCCGGCCTTTGACAGCGGCACGGTGATTTTCCAGAATGCGACGAACGGTGTGGAGCCCAGGTCGGCTGCGGCTTCGAGCAGGCGCAGGTCCATCTTCGACAGGTTGGCGTAGAGCGGCAGGATCATGAAGGGCAGGTAGGTATAGACCATGCCGATGACCAGCGAGAACGGCGTGTTCATGAACTTGCCCGATGCCGCGATCAGGCCGCTGGCCAGCAGCAACTGATCCGCACCCACCGCGATCAGCACGTTCGACACCCAGCCGCCGTCGCTGAGCAGGCCCTTCCAGGCGTACACACGCAGCAGGAACGAGGTCCAGAACGGCAGCATCACCAGCATCAGCAAAGCCGGCTGCGTGGTGGGCTTGGCGCGTGCCATGAAGTAGGCGAACGGGTAGCCGATGACGAGGCACAGCACGGTGGTGATGGCCGCGTACTGAAGGCTGTTCAGGTAGGTCTTGAAGTACAGCGCGTCTTGCGTGATGAAGACGTAGTTGCTGAGCTTGAGTTTGAGTTGCACCGCACCGTCGGCATACGTCAGCAAGTCCTTGAAGGTGACGGTTTCCATCTCGGCCACGCTGATGCGCAGCACGATCAGGAACGGCAGCAAGAAGAACAGCAGCAGCCAGAAGTACGGAATGCCGATGACCGCACTGCGGCCGCTCAACGCGGGCCACCAGCGAGACCAGCCGGACGGTGCAGCTGCCTTCATTGCGTCAGCACCACCTGCGCCGACGGCGACCAGCTTGCCCAGGCGGCGTCGTTCCATGTCAGCGTGTCGTCGCGGTGCCGCTCGGTGTTGCTCTCACTGACGCGAAGCACCTGTCCGCTGGCCAACTGAAGGTGGTAGACGGTGAAGCTGCCGAAGTAGGACAGGTCCTTCACCGTGCCGCGCACCTGGTTGTGCCCGGCCGCCCACTCGACGCTGCCCTGCGGGCGCTCGCGAGTTAGGCGCAGTTTTTCAGGGCGCATGGCGACGGACACGTCCATGCCTTCGGTGCCGGTGATGCCGTGGCCGACGTAGTGCGTGCAATCGGTGCAGCCGATGATCACGTGATCAGGAAAGTCGTGCGTGAGCGTGCCGTCCATCAGGTTCACGTTGCCGATGAAGTCGGCCACGTAGCGGGTGGCCGGGGTTTCGTAGATGTCGCTCGGCGCGCCCACTTGCATGATGCTGCCTTCGCTCATCACCGCAATGCGCGTGGCCATCGTCATCGCCTCTTCCTGGTCGTGCGTGACCATCACGCAGGTCACGCCGACCTGCTCGATGATGTTGACCAGTTCGATCTGCGTTTCTTCGCGCAGCTTCTTGTCCAGCGCGCCGAGGGGCTCGTCGAGCAGCAGCAATTGCGGTTGCTTGGCCAGGCTGCGGGCCAGCGCGACGCGCTGTTGCTGCCCGCCCGACAACTGGTGCGGCTTGCGCTTGCCGAACTTGCCCAGCTGCACCAGCTTCAGCATCGATTCGAC
>JANNEI010000563.1:0-4344 GCA_031378565.1 Burkholderiales bacterium | reverse complement strand
TGCGGGCTGCAAGTTCCCGACAGTCTGGCGCGCCGGTTTGCCAACCCGCACCACACGTTTCTGGTGAAGCGATTTGATCGCACGGGTTCCGGGCGGCGGCTTCACTTCGCGTCGGCGATGACACTCGCCGGACGCCAGGACGGTGACGACGCTTCGACAGGCGCAAGCTACCTTGAGATCGCGCGTGTCCTGATCGATCACGGCGCGCGGACCGACATCGACCTTCAGGAAATGTGGTCGCGGATCGTTTTCAACCTGATGGTTTCGAACACCGACGACCACCTGCGAAACCACGGCTTCATCCTGGTGCCCGGCAAGGGGTGGCGCCTCTCGCCGGCCTTCGACATGAACCCGGTGCCGCACGCCCAAGGGCTGAAGCTGAACATCAGTCAGGCCGACAACGCACTGGACCTTGATCTTGCCCGCTCCGTGGCGCCGTACTTTCGCGTATGCGTTCGAGATGCAGAAGGGATCATCGGCCGTTGCCTGACGGTCGTGCGCCAGTGGCGAACGATCGCCACACACGTTGGCGTGCGGGCCCGAGGGCAGGATGCCATGGCTGCGGCGTTTCGGTTGGCGTCTGCCTAAAGGGGTTTGCAAACGCGCCGTCGATGGGTAGGCTATCGAACGGGAGTGGCTGGCACATGCGAAAGGCCCTGTTCTTGATACTCGTCGCCGCAGGCGCTGGTGCGGGGTTGATCGCGGCCATGGATGGCGACTGGGGGCTCAGAGTTGTGATGATGACCATCGGGGCCGTCGTCGGCGCTGCGATCGGTGGGGCGGTGACCCGCGTAGGCAAGCGTCCAACGACTCTGCGGCCCGTTGGCTTGGACGAGTCGTACGGACAGGGCACGTCAACGGAAGACCGTGATCGAAACTACTGGCGCGACAAGGGCAACCCCCCATTCATGAAGCCGCCAAGTGCGGAGCCTGATCGACACATGTTCGATCCCCACCGGCTCGACTGACTACTTCTTTCTCTTGAGCAGGTCCTTGGCCACTTCTTTGGCTGCATCCATCGACTCGGTAGCGTCGCTTGAAACTTGTCGGCCAGACTGCATCAGCAGGGACTTCTTCGTCGCGAGCGTGCCGTCAGGTGTTCGAACGATCTGTGCCTTTGTATCGAAGCCGCCTTGCGAGGACTCAGTGCTTTGACGAATTTCTGCTGCCCTTTTCTCGACCTCTCCGCGTATGACTGAAGGCTGTGGCGCCTCTGCGATTTTCGGCGTGGATTGTCCGAACCCTGAGACCCGGCGTGAATTGCCGCGACCACTGGAAGTAAGGTCGGGATTCAGAAGAGGAGAGGTGCGTTCCCGGTCGTATTGGCGGCGGGTCGTGCGTTCTGCAAAACTGGCCTCCGCGCGTTGGGCGCGTGCCATCGTCGTTGATGGCCGCGACGCCAGTTCCCTTGCTTCCCGAGAATCGTCGGCCACAGCTGTGATGAAGCTGGCGTCGCGAGAGACTCGGTCACCAAACTGCTTGAACTCGGCAATCTGCTCGGTGGTCATTGAGCCCAGGACCTTTCGCTGCTCCTCCGAAAGGCCAGACTGGTAGCTCTTACCTGCGTTGCCCTGAATCGAGGCCCCGGCCACCGGCGAACTCAAACCAAGGTGTGCCGAGGCCCCAAAATCGATACTCGCCACTTGAGATTGAGACAAGCCCGTACTGTCTGCGACGCTTCTGGTGACTTGGTCCAAGCGATTCATCGTCTCCCCAAACTGCTCGAAGCCACTGGAGGATGAACCCGACGAACTCCGAGCAGAACGCAGCTTGGTCAAGCCACGCGTGAAGGCTTCCGCCAGGACCGCAGATCGATCCTGGGTAGCCGACACCGCCTCACTCCGCGCTGCATCCGCCTGCCGACTGGCCTCAGTCACATCTTGCTCGCTCACCTTCATCGACACGACGCGCGACGCGAAACCCTGATTGCGCAGCAGACTCACTGCAGTACGTCCCGTCAAGGCGTTCGACGAAGCCGTGTTCCCCGTCAAATCGTTCTGCCACGAACTCATGAACGCCGACGTGCGGTTCGGTGCCAACTGCAACTGGTCCATTGCCACGTTGCCCATGTTCACGTTTCCGACGGCTGCCGAGCCGGTGCTGCCCGACAGCATGCCCTGCAGCCCCGACAGTCCGCCGACCAGCGCCGTGCCGAAGTTCTCCATGCGCTTGAGTGCTGCCCAGGCGATGAAGGGGATGCTGATCGCCAGGTAGCCCACGATGGCTTCGCCCGAGATTGCTCGCGAGTAGATCGTCGATGCGGTATGCAACGACAGCGCCTTCGCGCCGGTGCCGAGATCGGCCGCCGCCGCCAGGTCGTAGGCCGCGTAGATCGACGCCATGTAGTTGAGCACGGCGTACAGCGGCGGCCAGAGCTGAATCCAGATCAGGATGGCCGCATAGCCCTTGAATGCAAATGTCGTCTCGCGCCCGCTGGTCAGCAGAAGCAGCAGGACGAACAGCGGGAACAAGGCGTAGGTGATGGCCTCGATCACGTTGCGAAACACCGGCAGTGCCTGCTCGGCGACCTTGCCGTAGTTGAGCCAGGTTGCATTCTGCTGCGCGACAGCTTGGGCACGTCCGACAGCCAGGACCATGGACGCTGGGTCGTTGACCTGCTGCCGACAACAGCTTCCAGTTCTCGACCAGCGCTGTGAGGTCGATCGTCAGGATCGCAGACGCGGCTTCCGGCGGTCTCACGCAAGCCTCCGTGCCCGATCGAGCGCCCGGCCGATGGTGATCACCGAGTCGTTTGCGCACCTCAGCACAGCAGCGCCTCGCGCAAGATCCCCATCGCCTCTTCGAACACCGGCTCCTGGATCGTCAACGGGAAGAGGAAACGCAGCACGTTGGCGTTGACGCCGCAGGTCAGCAGGATCAGGCCGCGCTTGAGCGCCTCGGCTTGAACCTTCTTCGTGAATTCGGTGTCGGGCGCGTCGGTGCCAGCGCGGTTGAACTCGACGGCCACCATCGCATCAAGCCCGCGCACGTCGGCGATCTGTGGTGCTTGCGGGCGCAGCGATTCGAGCATGTCCTTGAGACGATTACCGAGCCCCTGGCCGCGCTCGGGCAGGTGCTCCTCACGCATGACATCGATCACCGCATGGGCGGCCGCAACGGCCAGCGGGTTGCCAGCGTAGGTGCCGCCCAGGCCACCGGGCGCGGCCATGATCTCGGATCGACCCGTCACCGCCGACAGCGGCACGCCGCCCGCCAGTGATTTGGCGATCGTCATCAGGTCGGGAACGACATCGAAGTGCTCCATCGCGAACATCTAGCCGGTGCGCCCGAAGCCGGTCTGGATTTCGTCGGCGATCAGCACGATGCCATGCTCGTCGCACAGCGCGCGCAACCACTTCAGAGCCTCGGCCTGGATGACGTTGAAGCCGTCTTCGCCCTGCACCGGCTCGAACACGATGGTCGCCACGTGGGACGGCTCGATGTCGGCCTTGAAAAGATGCTCGACCGCCTTCTTGACCTCGGCAAGATCGGTGCCGCGGCACGGGAAGGGTGCGTGATAGACCTCGGGCGCGAAGGGACCGAAACCGGCCTTGTAGGGCTGCACCTTGCCGGTCAGCGACACGGCGAACAGGCTGCGGCCGTGGAAGGCACCGCTGAAGGCAATCACACCCGAGCGCTTGGTGTAGGAGCGTGCGATCTTGATGGCGTTCTCGATCGCCTCGGCACCGGTTGAAAACAGCGCGGTCTTCTTGGCGTGGCTGCCCGGCGTCAGCGCGTTGAGCTTCTCGGCCAGTGCGATGTAGCTCTCGTAGGGCACCACCTGGTAGCAGGTATGTGTGAATCGCTTCAACTGCGCCTCGATCGCCGCCACCACCTTGGGGTGGCCATGGCCGGTGTTCATCACGGCGATGCCGCCGGCAAAGTCGATGTAACGCCGGCCTTCAACGTCCCACAGCTCGGCGTTGTCGGCGCGGTTGGCGAAAAAAGGTTCCCATCACGCCCACGCCGCGCGGCGTGGCGGCGGCCTTGCGGGCCATCAGCTGTTCGTTGAGAGAGTGGTTCATGGTGGGCTGCTCCTTGCGTCACTGACCGTCGATGCGGATCCAGGTGGTCGGACGAAACCGGACTCGAGCGCAAATGGGTTGGTAGCGTCCTCCGGGCCGTCGCTGTGTAGGATGCGCACGATCGGCACGCCGCGCGCCGCAGCGCCGTCGAGCAGCGTGTTGGTGCGCACGAGGGGCAGTCGAGACGCGGCTTCGTCCCAGTCCGGCTCTTGGCGGAACGACTCCTGCATGTCGATCAGGATCAGGGCGGTGTTCATGCGGGGCTCCGGGCGCCTGTCAAAACCAACGAGATGTTGTGAATGAAAGATTCAAAGATGAC
>JANNEI010000548.1:0-5693 GCA_031378565.1 Burkholderiales bacterium | reverse complement strand
ATGATCTCCACGCGCGGCAATGCCAAGGCGGCGAACGAGGTCTCGCAGGTGAGCACCTTCAAGGCCGATATGAAACTGCACGACCCCGGCTTCCTCGATATCGTGCCCGAAGCGTGGTGGGGCGGGCCGACAGCGGTGATGACGACGATCTTTCCGAGCGTCATCCTGCAGCAGCAGGTGAACAGCGTCTCCACGCGCCACATCCAGCCCGACGGCCATGGCGCCTTCAATTTCGAGTGGACGCATTTCGGCTTCGAGGACGACGACGAGGCGATGGTGCAGCGGCGGCTGCGCCAGGCGAATCTGTTCGGGCCGGCGGGCTTCGTCTCGGCCGACGATGGCGAAGTGATCGAGCTTTCGCAGATGGGCTTCGAAAGCAAGCGCGGCCACCGCACGCTGGCCGAACTGGGCGGGCGCGAGGTCGGCGATACCGATCACATGGTGACGGAAACGCTGATCCGCGGCATGTACCGCTACTGGCGCGAGGTGATGCAAGCGTGAACCTTCATTTTCAGGACTACCTCGCGCTGACCCAGTTGTATGCCGACTACGCGGCAGCGGTCGACTCTGGCCACTGGGACCTGTGGCCCGAGTTCTTCACCGAAGATTGCAGCTACCGGCTGCAGCCGCGCGAGAACCACGAGCGCGGTTTTCCGCTGGCCACCTTGTCGTTCGAGAGCAAGGGCATGTTGAAAGACCGTGTCTACGGCATTCGCGAAACGCTGTTCCACGACCCGTACTACCAGCGCCATGTCGTCGGCGCGCCGCTGGTGCGCAAGGTCGACGGCGAGCGCTTGTACTGCGAAGCCAACTACGCGGTGTTCAGAACCAAGCTCTCTGAGTTGACGACCGTGTTCAACGTCGGCAGAACCATCGACACCGTGCTGCGCACGCCGCAGGGCCTCAAGTTCGAGTCGCGCCTGTGCGTGTACGACAGCGAAATGATCCCGAATTCCATCATCTATCCGGTCTGATACCCACATGAATCCCATCGAATGGACCGACGCGGCAGATGCCGGCGACATCCGCCAGGACGACGTGATCGGCGTCCAGATGGGCGACCGCGAGATTGCGGTCTACAGCGTCGACGGCGAGGTGTTCGCCACCGACAACCTGTGCAGCCACGGGCAGGCCCGGCTGTGCGACGGCTTCTTGCTGGGCCATGAGATCGAGTGCCCGTTCCACCAGGGCCGCTTCGACGTGCGCTCCGGCATGCCGACCTGCGAGCCCGCCACCGAGGCCATCCGCAGCTACCCCGTCAGGATCGACGCGGGCCGCGTGTATCTGGCGCTGGGCTGATCTTCGGCCACGCCGCTGGCACGGGCTGCCGGGCGCGACTTGCGGCATGATCCGCGTCGGCCTGCGCCGGTTGCGGCGGCGGCTCGGACACATCGGGGAATCGACGACATGCCATCGGGACAACGAGGCGCGCATCGCGCAACAGCCGACGCCGTCGCGCGCAGAGCCGCAGCGTTTTCGTTGTGCCGCCGTGGCCTGCTTGTCGCGCTCGCGATCACGCTGCCGCAGATGGCCACCGCACAGGGCGCGCGCACCGAGGCGGTGTCGGAACGCGCTGCGCACGGCCTGATCGTTCAGCTTCGGGAGGCACCGGCGCATGCAACGTCGCACGCCAGGCCCGACGCATCGGCGCAGTCGCGCAACACCGCGCGGGCCGCGAGCTTGGGGATGGGTGAAGACGAACCGATGCGCCGTGTGTTGCGCTCGGCCGGCATGGACGAAGCGCGCATGCGCGCCGTCGGGCGGGCCAGCCAGCACCTGGACTTCGGCCGCGTGCTGTCGGGGGCCGAAGCGGCGGCGCTGTCGGCACGGCTGCGCGCGCGGCCCGAGGTGGCGTGGGTGGTGCCCAATGAGCGCGAGCACCGCCTGCAGGCGCTGCCGAACGACCCGTACTTCGCGGCCACGCTTTCATCCACCGGTCAATGGTGGTTGCAGCCGGTCAGTGGCAGCAGCGCCAATGTGCTGAAGAACCGCCTGCGCGGCGTGCCGGGCATCCAGTTGGCCTGGGCGCTGACTCAGGGTTCGGCCAGTGCGCCGGTGGCGGTGCTGGACACCGGCATCACGACGCACCCGGACCTGGCCGGACACATCCTGGGCGGCTACGACTTCGTTTCGACTGCCGACATCGCGGGCGACGGTGACGGGCGCGATGCCGACCCCGGCGACCCGGGCGACTACGTGAGTGCCGCCGACAAGTCGGCGAACCCCGCGCTGTTCGCGACCTGCGCGATCGAGAACAGCTCATGGCACGGCACCGACATTGCCGGCATGCTGGCCGCCGCCACCAGCAATGCCGAAGGCGGTGCCGGCATCAGCTGGAACGGGCGCGTGGTGCCGGTGCGGGTGGCCGGCAAATGCGGTGCCGACGTGGCCGACATCGTGGACGGCATGCGCTGGGCCGCGGGCCTGGCGGTGGCGAATGGCAGCGGCGGCTTCTTGCCGCTGAACCAGAACCCGGTGCGGGTGGTCAACATCAGCTTCGGCGGCAGCGCGCCCTGCAACGCGGCCTACCAGGACGCCATCAACGAGTTGACTGCGCGCGGCGTGGTGGTGGTGGCCGCGGCTGGCAACGAGCACGGGGCGGTCGCGCGGCCGGCCAATTGCAACGGCGTGGTGGCGGTGGCGGCGCTGAACCGCGACGGCTTCAAGACCCACTACTCGAACTTCGGCAGCGCGATCAGCGTGTCCACCGTCGGCGGCGACTCGGCGCAAGACGGCGTGTGGGGTCCGCTGCTGGCCGACGACGGGCTGCTGACGCTGGACAACCACGGCACGCAGGCCCCCGGCAACGCGGGCTACAGCCGCATCTTCGGCACCAGCTTTGCAGCGCCGGTGGTGGCCGGCGTGGTCAGCCTGATGCTGAGCGCGAACCCGAACCTGACGGCGGCCCAGATCATCAGCGGCTTGCGGCGGAGCGCACGGCCGCACGTCACCTCGGTGAAGATCGGGGCCTGTTCGGAACAGAACCCCACGCGCTGCATCTGCAACACGGCCACCTGCGGGGCGGGCCTGCTGGACGCCGAGCAGGCGGTGCGTTTTGCGCTCGATCCCGCCGGCTACCTGAACCCCAACACCGCGGGCGCATCGATCGACAGCGCCGACGTCGACGCCGCCGTGGCCCTGGGACCCGACCTGGCGGTCAACGTGCCGCCGACCCCCGGCGCCTCAGGCGGCGGTGGGGGCGGAGCGCTGGGCGGGGGCTGGCTGCTGGCGCTGGCGTTGGCTGTGGGGTGGCTGGCCCGCACGAGGCCGAGCGAACGCGAGTGAACCGCGGCTGAAACCGATGCGGGCCGGTCGCACGGGCTCGCGCACTCAGGGCAGGCTGGCGCAGTTGCCGAACGGCTTGCCGACGGCCTCGGGTTTCAGGTTTTTCAAGCGTGCCGCCAGCACCGGCTCGGCCTTGGCAACACGCAGCAGGACGGTCGTGGACGGCTTCTGCAGCTCGACCACGCGGGCCGAGCGAACGCCGCCCTGCGAAAACCTGACCAGTGCCGCATCGGCCGCATCGCGCACCGAGAAGCGGCCCAGCGACAGCCCGGGCGTCAGATCGGCAGGCAGCTCGGGCGAAGGCTTCAATTCTTCGAACGTCAGGCGCAGGCGCTTGAGTTCTTCTTCCTTCTTCAGCTGTGCGTCGCTGGAGGCGAACCGGCCCATGTAGACGGCCCAACTGCCCGGCTTGTCGGCCGGAACGCGCGCCCACGCGCCGGCCGGCACCACCCCCGACAGCGCGGCTTCGGCGCTGGCCAGTTCGGCACCGCTGAACGGCCCGGCCTCCAGGCAAGCCAGGCTGGCTTCGGCGGCACTGGCCACGGCCGCAACGGCCACCGGCGTCAGGATGACGACGGATTCGGGCCGCACCTGGCGCGCCAGCCGCTCCGGCTCGCGGTCGCCACCGGCGCGAATGCCCACCACGCTGTCGAGCCAGCCCTGCGACCAGGTGAAGAAGGCCAGGTTGGCCAGCAGCAGCGCCAGCACCAACCCCCTCAGCATGGTGTCTCCGGGGCGCGGGCCGGGGGCGACTCGCCGGCCATGCCGGGCCGCACGCTGACCTCGCCGCTGGACACGGCGTGCACGCCTGCGGGCGTGCGCACCTGCAACGCGCCGCTGTCCGAGACACCCAGCGCCACGCCTTCGGGCAGGCCCGGCTGAGTCGTCGTGACCCTGCGCTGGAACAGCACATCACGCGCGGCAAAGCGCTCGGCGAAGGCCGCAAACCCGCTGCGCTCGAACTGATGCAGCGCGACGACGAGGGGCAGCGCCACGCGCGCCAGCACCTGCGGCGCGCTGACCCCGGCGTCCAGTTCGTGCAGGCAGGCGAAGCCGGTGCTGGCTTCGGCTGTGGTCATGGCCATCGGCAGCACGTTGATCCCGATGCCGATGACCGCGAGCCGCTGGCTGCCGGACGACACGGTTTCGATCAGGATGCCGCCGAGCTTGCGGCCGACAACCTCGCGGCTCTCGCCTGCGTCCGCATTTGCGTGCGCGCCTGAATCCACGTTTGCGTCGGCTTTTGCGTCGGCTTTTGCGTCGGCGTTTGCGTCGGCGTTTGCGTCGGCGTTTGCGTCGATCAGCCACAGGTCGTTCGGCCACTTGATCATGACGCGCGGCGCGCGCTCGGGCTGTGCCGAATCGAGCGGCTGCAGCGCATCGGCCAGTGCCACGCCGACCGCCAGCGACAGGCCCGACCAGTCGGGCGGGCACAGCGGCAAGGCCAGCGAGAACGTGAGCGAACTGCCGGCCACCGCCTGCCAGGGTCGGCCCTGGCGACCACGCCCTGCGGTCTGGTGTTCGGCCACCAGCAGACAGGGTTGCATGTCGGCCGCGCGCCGGCCGAAGGCCTGGCTTTCGGTGCTGCGCCGCACCTGGGCCAGTTCACCGACCTCGCGCGCGTCGGTGGCCACGCGGGCGCGCTCCAGCAGCGCCGTGTTGGTGGATGAAATGCGCGCCACCACCTCGACACTCAAGCCCGGCAACTCGGGCAGCAGTTGTTCCCACAGGGCTTCGGCACCCCATCGCAATGGCGGCGGAGGCGGGGTCATCGCTTCGGAGCCAGCATGGTGCCGCGGCACTTCGGCGTGCCGCAGCGGCACTCGAATTTCTTCTTCAACTTGGCGGTGTAGCGCTCGTCGATGATCAGCCCGTAGTCGTAGAACAGCTCTTCGCCCGGGGTCAGCGCGCGCAGCGCCTTGATGAAGATGCGCCCGTCGATGTCGTCGGCCTCGCAGTTGGGCTGGCAGGCGTGGTTGATCCAGCGCGCCGCGTTGCCACCGAACTTGGCATCGATCACATGCGTGTCGTCGACGTGGAAATAGAAGGTGTGGTCGGGGTCGCTCGGGTCGTGCGGGTGGCGCCGCAAGGCCTCGGGCCAACTGATGATTTCGCCCTTGTACTCGATCACCACTTCACCTTCGGCAATCGGTGCCAGCGCGAACATGCCCTTGCCGTGCACGCCGCTGCGACGCACCTGGATGCGCCGGCCGCCGGTTTTCACGGCCGGGCCGGAACGGGCGTCAGGGGTGTTACGAAGGGCGGCTTGCGGCATCGACTTCTTTGGGTACATTGAATTCATGGGTGCGCGCGTGTGCGTACACGTGTGTGTGCATGCGCACCCGCGCGAGAAGCCCGGATTGTATTGATGCCGCCGACGCCTGCGCGCCGGCCCCGTTCCAGATGCT
>JANNEI010000542.1:0-10016 GCA_031378565.1 Burkholderiales bacterium | reverse complement strand
CCGACAGCGGCCAGGATGCGGGCGCGTGTGTGCTCGCGGTTGCGCTCAGCCGGAGGCGAGGCGGGCAGGGCGGGCGGTGAGGGCGGGGCGACTCGGGCGTTCACGCCCGGATGATGGCATCCACCCCTCGCCTGGGCGTGTGCTGCTCATCCGCACAGTAGCCGATGCGGCAGAACATCTGCACCGTTTCCTGCGACGCAGGTCGGCCCAGCAGCAAGCTGTGCAGGTTGTCGTAATGCGGCTTCATCTCGGCAAACTCCTGCGGGGCCTGGCTCATCGGGTGCATTTGCAGGCCCAGCTCGGTGGCCTTCAGTTGCAGCCTCATGTAGGCCCGGCCGGCACGCAACTCCGCGCTGCGCGTGGTGCCCGCCGGACCATGCTCGCGGGTGGGCGTGGACAGCCAGACGAAACCCATCGCGCTGCGGCTGTGCCCTTCGAAGCGACTCATCATCTGCTTGTACGCCGTGCTGCCTTCCGCCGGCGGCTGGCTGCGGTCGAACGCGCCGAACAGGTTGGCCACCCTGGGCATCAGCCCGTTCAGGCTGATGCCGTCGCGGTGCTGCGCGATCTCGGAAGGCCCGACGCGCGTCAGCCGCACGCTTTCCATCACAGTGCGCGGGGTCAGCAGCTCGACGCGGGCAGATTCCCAGCACAGCGTGCGCAGCAGCTCGATCCGCGCCGCGTCGACCGTGGCACCGAACGGCACACCGGCATCGGTCAGCGCCGAGCGCAGCGCGTCGATCGTCGAAGCGGCCACGGGGCGGGCTTTGTCGTAGTCCACCTTGGCGGTGTGACGACGCAGCAATTGCGCGAACAGCGGGTCCTTGGCGGTCGCCGCGCCTGCCGATGCACCGGGCAACCAGCTCACCCGCGCGACAGGCCGGCCATCGAGTTGGCGCGGCGCGAACTCGCCTTGCGGAAACAGCGTGACCTGCGGGTCCACGCCGCGCTCCTTCAAGGCGATCACCAGCGACTCGACGAACGTGCCCTGGCTCACCACGATCTGGCGAAACCACGGGTCGGTCTCGGGCAGCAGCCGATCACGGTCGACATACAGCGTGATCGCATCGGGCTCGCGCAGGTCGGCCAGCCACGGCTGGCGGTTGTGCGAGTTGGGTGCCAGGATGGCAAAGCCCAGCGCCCATCGGCGCAGATCTGCATCGCCGGCAGGACCCCGCCACGCTGCCACCGCTTCACTGGGGTAGGTGCTGGAACAGCCGGGCAAAGCGCTGCTCGCAGCAGCCACCGCACCACCTCCGACCAGACGAATGAAATTGCGACGATCCATGAGTTTCTCCAGTTGTCACCACAAGGTGACTCAATCTTAGTCACCTTGTGGTGACATTGCAAGCGGAACTCTGGTCAGTCGGTTCTCGCCTGGGCTCGCTATGCTTGGAACGCCATTCCCGAGGAGCCCGCATGCTGAGAACCGACGCCACGATCGAGCGATTTCACGAACGCCAGATCGGCAGCCTGCCCGGCCTTTGCGGCTTGCGCGTTACGGCGCTGTCCGAAGGCCGCATGGACGCGCAACTGGAGGTGCAGCCGTGGATGCTGGCACCCAACGGCTTCCTGCATGCCGCCAGCGTGATCGTGCTGGCCGACACCTGCGCCGGCTACGCCACCATCGCGCATTTGCCCGATGGCGCGAAGAACTTCACCACCATCGAACTGAAGAGCAACTTCCTGTCGACGGTCAAAGACGGTGTCATTCGCACCGAGTGCACCGCCGAGCACCTGGGACGCACCACGCACGTCTGGTCGGCCAGCGTGTTCAATCAGGCCGGCCGCAAGATGGCGCTGTTTCGCTGCACGCAGATGATCCTGTGGTGAGTCGTGTGGGGGAAGTCACATCGCCACGACGGCTGCAGCGGATCAAAAAAAACCCACCTGCTTGCGCAGGCGGGTTGTGCAAGTCCTCAAAGCAAGGACGTCGTTGGGATCGGTGCGGATCTCTTGCCCTGTCTTGCAGCCGGGGCTTTTCGGATCCTGTGTTGCGGGGTCCCGAGGGAACCGTGTGACAGCAGTCCGGGAACTCTATGGGGCCCTCGCTACCGCGGCCATCCCCAATACGTGGGACAGGGAAAGCACAGTCGCAAACCGCAGGAAACCGCCGAAAAGTTCACGCCGTCTTTGCTTCAGCCACAGAGCACAGGAACGCAGGTGCTGCGGCCCAGGCCTGAGCGTCGCCCTGCACCGTGCCTGGCGCTCCGCCCTTGCCCCACAACACACCCTGCCACGCCATGGCCAGAAACTCGGCGCTGTAGCGAACACTGTCGAACAGCGGCTGCGACTTGACGATGTCGCCGCTGGTGCACACCATCGACAGCCGCTTGCCGGACATGCGCGACTTGAAGTCCAGGCCCGGCACGCGCATCCACGCGCTCCAGTGGTCGAGGTACAGCTTGAGCGGCGCGGGTGCGCTGTACCAATACACCGGCGACACGAACACGATGTCGGTCGCGGCCAGCGTGGCGTCGAGCAAGACGCGGGTATCGCCGTCGGGCATCGGATACGTCCCGTGGTCGTGCCGGTGGTCTTCGAACGGCCCCATCGCCAGCGCCGCAAGGTGCAGCCAGGTCTGGCTCACGCCGCTGGGCACCGACTGCGCGGCGCGGCGGGCCAGTGTTTCGGTGTTGCCGATGACACCCGCCTCGCGCGTGCTGGCGACAAGGAAAAGAAAGCTGCGCTCATTCATCCGCAAATCATAGGCCGAGCCCCGCGGCCACGGCGCGACAATGCCGCCATGGCCTCCCCTCCGATCCGCCCCCGTGCTGCCTCGCGCCAGGGTTCACAGCACCCTCCAGCAGCGTCGCCCACCAGCCCGCCAACGCCGCTGACCGACCAGGAAATGGACGAGTTGCAATCCCTGCTCGACCGCGTGCCGGCACCGCTGGAAGCACTGGACGTGAGCATGCTCGACGGCTTTCTGTGCGGCGTTCTGGTGCAGCCCACACGAGTGGCCGACAGCCGCTGGCTGCCACACATCACCGATGTGGACGGCCGCGCCCTGCCGCCGAAGTTCAACCCGGCCGCGCTGCATGCGCTGGCGCTGCGCCGCTACGCCGAGTTGAACGACGCGATCTCGCGCCGGCAGTGGTTCGATCCCTGGGTGTTCGAACTGGACAACGATGAAGAGGATGGCGACACCGAGGACGGTCTGGCCCCGCCCGAGGTGGCGGCCGTCTACCCGTGGGTGGCGGGCTTTGCCACGGCGGTCGAGCTGTTTCCGGCGCTGATGCGGATGGACGCGCAGGCGCTGACCGAACCGTTGGCCCTGCTGTACCGTCACCTGGATGCAGACGACCTCGAAGACGCCGACGACCTGCTCGCCGAGATCGAATCGCTGGAGCCACCGGCCGACCTGGCCGAGGCGGTCGAAGGCCTGGTGCGGGCCACCTTGCTGCTGGCCGATGTGGGGCGGCCGTTGCCGAACATCCTGACGGGTGCTGCGCCGAGAAGGCCGAACACGCGGCCCCGCGGACCCCGCCGCTGATCGCTGGTGTTCGCTGCCGGGACACGGCAGGCCACGCGATCAACCGGCCCCGAAGCGCCGTTGCGCATGCAGACCCAGGCCGGTGGCCACGCTGGCGAAGCGGTCGCCGCGGACGGCACGCGAGGTCGGGAATGCCGTGGCGATTTTTTGCGCCAGCAAGCGCAGGCCGGTGGAACCGCCGGTGAAGTACAGCGCATCGATCTGGTCGGGCTTCAAGCCGGCCTGCGCCGCCGTGGCACGAGCGGCATCGACGATGCGTTCAAGGTCGCCCCCGATGGCCTGCACCGCAGCCCGCTCGCTCAGTGGCACGCTGAGCCGCGCTTCCACATGGCCGAGGTCGATGCGCGTGTCGGCACCCTCGGCCACGTCGATCTTGGCCTGCTCGGCGCGCGCTGCCAGTTCATGGCCCAGCCGCTCGGTGACCAGGATCATCAGGCGCTGGTGGTGTTTTGCGTCGCTGTAGAAGCCGCGCATCTGGCGCAGTTCGGCGACCCGTTGCGGGCTGTAGACGGTGTTGATCAGGTGCCAGGTGGCGAGGTCGAAGTAGACGCCGCTGGGCACCTCGCGCGGCGTCGCGCCGAGCACGCTCGGGCCGACCGAGCCGTAGCCGAACTCGGGCAGCATGCTGGCCAACTCGACCCGGCGGTCGAAGTCGGTGCCGGCGATGTGCACGCCGTGGTTGGCCAGGATGTCGCCCTTGCGATCGATCCTCAGCGCGCGCTCGGGTCCGACACGCACCACCGAGAAGTCGGACGTGCCGCCGCCGATGTCGGCCACCAGCACGATTTCTTCGCGGGTCACGCTGCGCTCGTGGTCGAACGCGGCGGCGATCGGTTCGTACTGGAAGTGCACTTCCTCGAAACCGACCGAGTTCGCTGCACTCAGCAAGGCGGCCTGCGCCTGCGCGTCGCGCAGCGGGTCGTCGTCCACGAAGAAAACCGGGCGGCCGATCACGGCGCGCCGAATCGGCGCACCGGCCTGCGCCTCGGCGCGGGTCTTCAGGTGTTTGAGATAGCCGGCAATGATGTCGAGGTACTTGACGCCTCGGCCGCCGCCAACGTCGGTGGTCTGCTCGACCAGGCTGCTGCCCAGGATGCTTTTCATCGACCGCATCAGGCGGCCGTCCAGCCCGTCCACATAGGCGGCGACGGCGGCACGCCCGAACGCACGCGGCGGCCCGTCCAGCTCGGGGCCGTCGACATGGTAGAAAACCGCCGTGGGCATCGTGCGGTTGTCGCCTTCCAGCTCGACCAGCCGCATCGCACCGGGGCCTGCGGCGATCGCGATGGCCGAGTTGGAGGTGCCGAAGTCGATGGCGCAATACATGGTTCAACGGCCTGGGAGATGGGGGCGCGATTGTAGGGGTGGCCTGGAACTTCCCGGCCGGGCGGCGCGTCCACGCGATGCACCGCAAGGTGCGCACCAGCGCAAAAGCCGCGACACTGTGAAGCAGTCGTTTTCAACCCGAGGATCGAACCATGCGCACGCCCGTTTTTTTACGCCAGATGCAAGTCGCCGCGGCTGCGTTGTTGTGCCTTGCGATGCACGGCAGCTTTGCCGCCGATACGTCGAGCACCAGCGCCACCCCCGACGCGCTGACCACCGTGCGCCAGCAGATCGCAGCGAAGCAATGGGCTGCGGCCGTCGATGAGCTCAAGCGCATCAACGACACTGGGAGCGCCGACTGGAACAACCTGATGGGCTACAGCCTGCGCAAGGCCACGCCGCCCGATTTGAGCGGTTCGGAGCGCTTCTACAACGAGGCGTTGCGCATCGACCCAAAACACAAGGGCGCGTTGGAGTATTCGGGTGAGCTGTACCTCATGAAGGGCGACCTGGCCAGCGCCGAGAAGCGCCTGGCCGCGCTGGACAAGCTGTGCCTGCTGCCTTGCGAGGAATACACCGACCTGAAAAAGGCGGTGGCGCGATACAAGGCAAACGGCAACAAGGCAGCCACGAGCACTTACTGATTGCTCCAAGTCCGGTGCCTTGCGGCGTCTGCCCTCGCCGGATGCCGGGGAAAGTGGGAAAGCCACGTTTTCTTGAGCGAATGGACCGGCACCGTTGCAAGAAACGTTACGAAGTGCACGCAAACGCTGCCCCAAATCCACGCACCGAACGGGCGCGAAGCTCCGCACACTGCGATCATCGTGATGCAGATGGAGCGCTCGAAATGGACATGCCGCGCAGTTTTTCCTGGCTCTCGACGCTGACCTTGCGCAAGCAAGGCGGCAGCAGCGGACACGAACCCGCCGACATGGGCACGGCCTTTGGCCTCGACGCCAGTTTTGCGGACGAGTTGCGACCCGGCGAAGACGGTTTGAGTGGCGCTGCCGCAACGGGTGATCGAGCCGCCACCGACGCGGTGCACGGCATGGTCGACCGGCCGAACCGTCGCTCGGTGATCTGAGCCGGGGCACGGTCTCCGGGCGATTCAGACAGGTCAAGTCTGCTTCACGACTGGTCGGTCTTTTCCCGACCGACCCGTACAACGGCGTTCGGCTCGCCCTACACTTCACCCATGCCGCGTGTATCGTTTCGTGACCAGATGCTCCTCGCCCGTGAGGACGCCATTGTCTCGTCGGTGAACCGCCTGCTGGCGGAAAAAGGCTTCGACGTGATGACGGTGGACGAAGTCGCTGCCGATGTCGGCATTGCCAAGGCCAGCCTCTACAAGCATTTCACGTCGAAGGAAGAACTCGCCGCCGCCGCGATGGTTCGGGTGCTGGAGAAGGCGCTGGCCTTTGTCGCCACGTTGCAGACCAGCCCGAAAACCCCGGCGATCGACCAGCTGCGCGCTGTGGCGCGATGGACGATGCAGGTGCAACTGGCAGGCGAGATGCCTTCCCTTCCTTCACAGAATTCCACCTTGCGCGCCGCGTTGACGGGCCACAAGGTGTACCTGAACCGGCTGATGGAAGTCAGCGACAAGCTCGGCGTGTGGATCGTCGCGGCTCAGCAGGCTGAACACCTCAACGCAACACTGCCGCCCGAGGTCGTGCTGTACACGCTGTTTGCACGCGCCTGCGACCCGGTGCTGAGCTTGCTGAAGGTGAGCGGTCAGTACAGCGACGAGCAGATCATCGAGATGCTGCTGGCGACCTGCTTCGACGGCTTGCGCGGCCGCTGACCCCAAATTCGCGCGAGGATCAGATCGAGCGGGACCCGCCCTGCGCCAGATCGACCGTGAACTGCCCGTTGTAGCCGTCGGCCGCGCCCTGTCGGGCGTGGCCTCGCGCATTGCACACCACGCGCGTCGCCCCGGCTGCATGTGGCACGCTGTAGTCGTGCCGGCAATGCAGGTGGCCGTGAATCCACACATCCGCGTGTCGCAGCAAGTCATCGTCGGCATTGCAAAAACTTGCCGTGCCGGGCTGGTTGCCGTAGCGCGGATCCGCACTGCGGATGCTGGGCGCAAAGTGAGTGATCACCACCGTCTGCTCCCATTCCCCGGGAGGCTGCGCCAGTTCGGCAGACAGCCAGGCGCGGCAGGCCAAGGCTTCAGTGCGGACACTTGCCGCGTCGAACGGCATTCCGTGGCAGGTCGAGCGCATGATCTGCATGAAGTAAGTGGCCGCACGCATCGCGCGCTCGCGTTGTGATGCGCCGAACAGGTCGAAGTCACACCAGCGCGTGGTGGCCACGAAACGCACCCGTCGGCCCTGCGCGTCGGCGATCACCGCGCTCTGCCGTTCCAGCATCGTGAAGCCGAGTTGCAGTGCGCGCTCGCGCAGGCCCGGCCAGGCGCGGGTGATTTCTCGGCCATCGAACTCATGATTCCCCGCCACGAAAAGCACCGGTACCGGCCAGTCGCGAAAGCGCTCCAGCCCCGCCCAGGTGCTGTCGATGTCGCCCGCCAGCACCAGCAGTTCCGCGCCCGGCGCGGGCTCGGGCTCGTACGTTTCAGTCTCCAGGTGCAGGTCGGAAAGAAGTTGCAAGCGCATTTTTCTAGGCCTTCAACCGCGGCGCCAGCGTCAGCCGCTGCAGACTCGCGATCTTGCCGGCCGCATCAAGCAACAACGACAGACGGGTCCCCCGGCTGCAGCGTTGGCGCCCCCTCGGGGGGCCGAGCCCGCACCGAGCGAGCGCCTGCGCGCTCGCGAGTGGCTGGTGAGGGCCTGCTGGCATGCTTGCCGGCAGGCAGGAGCGAGAGCGACGTGGGGCTCCACTCACCCACCATGGCACTGCTTGAATTTCTTGCCGCTGCCGCAGGGGCAGGGGTCGTTGCGGCCCACCTTGGGCGCATCGCGCTTGATGGTTTCGACCCGGTAGCGGGATTCGCGCGTCAGGTCCGACAGGTCGGCCACCGCCACCACCAGGTCTTCGATGGCGTCTTCGAGGTTGGCCAGCGGGTGTTCACGGTCCAGCGTGGCCACCACCTCGCGCTCTTCGTCCGTCTCGGGCGGCAGGTGGCGATACAGGCGCGCGAGTGCGGCCATCACGGCATCGTCAGGCAACTCGTCGAGGTCGGGGAAGCAGATGTTGGCGTGCTGAAAGCCGGCCACCCAGGGCATCAGCGACTGCGAGATCGGCGACAAACCCTCCATCGGATCGGGGCCGCCATCGGCCGGCGGCTGCAGCAGGTGCTCGTCGTCGAACTCGAGGATCAGCGGATTGAACCAGCCGTCTTCGACCATCGCTTGGTTGAGCGCCGAATGGCGACGCAGGATCAGCGCGGTGGTGCGTTCCAGCCAGGCGGGGTCCACGTCGTCGGGCAGCAGTTCACCGTCGAAATCGAACACATGCGGCAGCCAGGTCGCCGACTCCAGCAGCACGGGCTGCACCAGCACGCCGCACAGAAAGCCGTCGAGCATCACGGCGTCGCACGGCGTCAACGGCTCGGGCGTGGCGGCCAGCAGGTCGTCGAGCTCGGCGAACTCTTCGTCACTCAGGTCGAGTGCGCCGGTCGGCTTGGACGGGGGCGGAAACAGGGAGGCAGGCGGCGGCATGGTGGCGCTTTCGGTGGCATGACGATGGGCCCGATTGTCGTCTGAGAGGCATGCCGGCTCATCAGGCAACCTGCGTGCTGCGCACTGCGGTATCGCCTTGGGGCGGCCCAGCGGCTCATGCCGAACCCGCATGCCGACCGTTGGTCACTCTCATCACGGGGACTTAGGGATAACCCTATACTCCGCCCACCAGAGGGTCCAACGACCCTGCCCACTCAAGGAATCCAGATGAACACCACCGCATCGAAACTTCAATCTTCCCCGAGCACCGCTGCCATCGTCGCAGGTGCGGTGAGCAACGGCTACGGCTTCGTCGTGGCGCAACTCTCATCCCTCATGCGCCCGCAAGCCGAAAGCCCGGCCGAAGCGGCGGCTCGGCTGCGGATCTGGGCGGATCAATATTCAGAACGCCAGCCCAGTTATGCCGCCGACCTGCGCGCCGCGGCTGATCGCTGCGAAAACCGCTGAACGGCAACGCCCTCGGAGCTTCCAATGCAAACCGGCTCCGCGAGGAGCCCGGTTGCGTTGGAGCGCGCGAGTTCAGGCCGCCAGGCGCGCCTCGATGCGGTCCCTGGTGGCCGTCAGTTCACCCGGCAGGTGATAGGCCAGTTGGCGGAACAGCTCGGCGTGCAGGCCCAGTTCGGTCCTCCACGCGGCACTGTCGATGCTGGTCACGGTCTGGTATTGCGCCGCGCTGAAGTCCAGTCCTTTCCACGTCAGGTCTTCATAGCGCGGGGTGATGCCGAACACGTTGTCGACGCCTTGCGCGGTGCCTTCGACGCGCTCCAGCATCCACTTCAGGACGCGCATGTTTTCGCCATAGCCGGGCCAGACGAACTTGCCGTCGTCGCCCTTGCGGAACCAGTTGACGCAGTAGATCTTGGGCAGCGTGGCACCGCTGGCCTGGATTTTCTGGCCCAGCGTCAGCCAGTGCTGGAAGTAATCGCTCATGTTGTAGCCCATGAACGGCAGCATGGCGAACGGGTCACGTCGCACCACACCCTGCTGGCCCGCAGCTGCGGCGGTGGTTTCGCTGCCCATTGTGGCGGCCATGTAGACACCTTCCACCCAGTTGCGCGCTTCGGCCACCAGTGGCACCGTGGTGGAGCGGCGGCCACCGAAGATGAACGCGTCGATCACCACGCCGGCCGGGTTGTCCCATTCGGGGTCGAGCGCCGGATTGTTCAGCGCCCCGACGGTGAAGCGAGCGTTCGGGTGCGCCGCTGCCCTCGGCTTTCCATCCGCACCGGTTTGATTGGCAATCGCCGGCGTCCAGTCCTTGCCCTGCCAGTCGATCAGGTGTGCAGGGGCGACGTCCGTCATGCCTTCCCACCACACGTCGCCGTCGTCGGTGAGCGCCACGTTGGTGAAGATCACGTCGCGCTTCAGGCTGGCCATGCAGTTGAAGTTGGTCTTGTCGTTGGTGCCCGGTGCCACGCCGAAATAGCCCGCTTCCGGGTTGATGGCGTACAGCTTGCCGTCGGCACCCGGCTTGATCCAGGCGATGTCGTCGCCAATGGTGGTGACCTTCCAGCCGTCGAGGCCGGCGGGCGGAATCAGCATCGCAAAAT
>JANNEI010000533.1:0-10616 GCA_031378565.1 Burkholderiales bacterium | reverse complement strand
GTGAACGCGCTGAAGACCAAGCCGCCGGCGCGCTACACCGAGGCCACATTGCTGAGCGCGATGGAAGGCGCGGGCAAGCTGATCGACGACGACGACATGCGCGAAGCGATGCAGGAAAAAGGTCTGGGCACACCGGCCACGCGCGCGCAGACCATCGAAGGCCTGATCTACGAAAAGTACATGCACCGCGAGGGCCGCGAGCTGATTCCCACCGCCAAGGCGTTCCAGTTGATGACGCTGCTGCGCGGCCTGCAGGTGGAAGAGCTGACCCAGCCCGAGCTGACCGGCAACTGGGAATTCCAGCTGGCCGAAATGGAGAAAGGCAAGCTCAGCCGCGCCGCCTTCATGGCCGAGATCGCGGCGATGACGCAGCGCGTGGTCGCCAAGGCCAAGGAATACGACCGCGACACCATCCCCGGCGACTACGCCACGCTGGCCACCCCATGCCCGAACTGCGGCGGCGTGGTGAAGGAGAATTACCGGCGCTTCACCTGCATTGGCAAAAGCAGCGGCAAGACCGCCACCGACGAAGGCTGCGGCTTCAGCATCAGCAAGATTCCGGGCGGGCGCAGTTTCGAGCTGGCCGAGGTGGAACGCTTCATCGCCGACAAGAAGATCGGCCCGCTGGAAGGCTTCCGCTCCAAGGCAGGCTGGCCGTTCACCGCCGAGATCAAGCTGGCCTACGACGACGAGATCAAGAACTGGAAGCTCGAGTTCGATTTCGGCGAGGACGCGAAGCTCGCCGAGGCCGGCGAGCCGGTCGACTTCTCGGCTCAGGAAAGCCTGGGCCCCTGTCCGAAATGCCAGAGCCCGGTGTTCGAGCACGGCACCAGCTATGTCTGCCAGAGCAGCACCGGCCCGGCTGCCACGTGCGACTTCAAGAGCGGCAAGATCATCCTGCAGCAGCCGGTGGTGCGCGAGCAGATGAGCCAGCTGCTGGCCACCGGCAAGACGGCGCTGCTGGAGAACTTCGTGTCGAACAAGACGCGGCGCAAGTTCAAGGCGCGGCTGGCCTTCGACAAGAAGGAAGGCAAGGTCAGTTTCGAGTTCGAGCCGCGTCCGGTGAAGGTTCCAGCCGCCAAGAAAGTGGCGGTGAAGAAGGCGGCGTAGTCGGGGCGCTTGCGCGGGCCTCCGCACTGTGCTGTGGCTGACGCCTGGTTTGACGCGGCCCGGGCTGGCACCTAAAGTGAAACAGCGGGTGTCACTTGTCGAGGAGCACGGTCATGAAGCGCATCGCACTGAGCTTGTCCTGCCTGGCCATGCTGGCGGGCTGCGCCACGTCGCAAGTGCCGTCAGCCGCCGCCAGCGGCACCGTCACCGACCACGAGCGGGTGGCCGCCATCGAGCGCGCGGCGGCCAGCCTTGGCGTTCGCGTGATCTGGATTCGACTGCCGCAAAAGAACGCGGCGGCCACCGGCAGTTGAGTTTTTGCGACGGCGCGGTTTGCCGCGCGTCAAAATTCACATCGTCGGCGGGTCCGACCGCCGAGGGTTCGCTGACAATCTCCGTCCATGTCGAGGGGCCGCGCAATGGTTGCGCGGCATCGCACGGAGATGCAAGATGAAAGTTCAATCCATGCGTTGGGCGGCGGCGGCACTGTGGGCGCTGCTTGCCCCAGCCGCGCAGGCGGACCTGCTGTTCGCGGTCAACGAAGGCGTGACCTACCGGGTGCCGAACAGCGAGATTCGCGCCAAATACGCAGCCATCGCCGCCGACCTGGGCAAGCTGCTGAAGCAGACGGTGACGGTCGAGCCGGTGGCCGACTACCCTTCGCTGCGCAAGGGCCTGGCCGACAAGACCTACGACATCGCCATGGTGCACCCGGCGCACCTGTCGATCGGGGCCATCAAGAACTCGGGCTACAAGCTGCTGGCGGTGACCAAGGGCTTCCAGGAGTACCGCGCCAACTTTCTGGTCAAGCCCGATTCGCCGCTGAAAACAATGGCCGATCTGCGGGGCACCAAGCTGGGCGCACCGGACGAAGACTCCATCACGTCGTGGATGACGCGCGCCACCATTCGCGACGCGCTGGGCGATGCGAAGCAGGTCAGCTACCTCTACACCCGCTATCAAGATGCGGTGCCCTTCTTCGTCGACAACAACTTCACGCCGGCCGGCTCGACGGCGGCCGGGGCGGTCATCAAGGCCTGGACGGCGAAGGGCGGCAAGGTGCTGTTCCGCTCGAAGGCGGTGCCCATCAAGCACCTCATTGCCAGCCCCAACCTGACGCCCGACCAGGTCGGCAAGGTGCGTGACTACCTGCTGGCGCTGGACACCACCGACGAAGGCCGGAAAAAGCTCGAAGCCACCAAGTACACCGGCTTCGCGGCCTACGACGACGCCGCAATGATGGCGATCGGCACCTGGCTGGGGCTGTAGACAGACGCCTTCTTCAGTTCGCAGTGAAGCGCGTGCGGTGCGTCAGCGCCGGCAGCTGCGCCCGCACCGAAGCCAGCCGCTGCACATCCAGCTCGGCCAGCACCAGGCCCTCGCCTTCGGGCAGCACGCCCACCACCTCGCCCCACGGATCGACCACCATGCTGTGGCCCCAGGTGCGGCGGCCGTTCTCGTGCAGGCCGCCCTGCGCGGGCGCGATCACGTAGCACTGGTTCTCGATCGCGCGGGCACGCAGCAGCAGTTCCCAGTGCGCCTTGCCGGTGGTGTGGGTGAAGGCCGACGGCACGGCGAGCAGGTCGCACGGCGGCGTCATCAGCGCGCGGTACAACTCGGGAAAGCGCAGGTCGTAGCAGACGCTCAGCCCGACGCGCAGGCTTGCCGATGCCAGCGCCACCTGAACCGCCACCGGCGCGCTGCCGGCGAGCAGCACGCGGCCTTCGTCGTAGGCCTCGCGGCCGTTGTCGTAGCGGAACAGGTGCATCTTGTCGTAGCGCGCCGCCAGCGAGCCGTCGGGCGCAAACACGCAGCTCGCGTTGAAGACGCGTTCGGGGCTGTCCGTGGCGTCGCTGTCGTCGATGCGGATGGGCAAGGTGCCGCCGATGAGCCAGACGCCATGTTCGCGCGCCGCATCCGCGAGCATCTGCTGGATCGGCCCCTCGCCAGCCGCCTCGGCGACCGCCAGCTTGTCGCGGTCGCTGTGGCCCATCAGGCAAAAGTATTCGGGCAGCGCGACCAGCGCTGCGCCTTCGCGCGCGGCCTGTGCGATCAGGCGGCGCGCGCTGTCGAGGTTGCGCTCCACGCTCGGGCTGGACACCATCTGAACCGCGGCAATCTTCATGCAATCACTCCTGAAATTAAGTGCCCCAAGGCCGCCGCCTTGCGGCGTCCGTCCCTCGAGGCGATGCCGGAAAGTGGTTCAGTTCAACGCACCCGACGCTGCGGCGGACGGCAGCGCGGGCGGGTTCATGTCGGGCACGGCGTCGCTGAACTTGCGTTCCACGCGCTCCACCTTGGGGTCGGCCCACGAACCGGTGACGCTGAACTCGCGTGTGCTGGCCTGGATCAGCGGTGTGCGCAGGAACACCTGCGCGAGGAACGTGCCCAGGCCGAGCGCCGGGTTGATCACCGCATAGGCCAACGAGGCGGTACCGGCATTGATTTCGGGCACCACCACCACGCGCAGGTTCTGCGTTTCGCGTTCGATGTCGGCGCTGCCGTCCATCAGCACCGCCGCCTGTGCGCCGCGCATGCGCAGGTTGTTGCTGCGCGCCACGCCCTGGGTGATGCCGACATCGCCCGAGATGTTGTCGAACGCGAAGCCCTGCTGGAACACGTCGCGAAAGTCCAGCGCCAGCCGGCGTGGCAGCGACTGCAGGCTGAGCACGCTGAGCAGGCGCCCGGCACCCGCGTCGACCTTCAGGAATTGCCCCGCTTCGATGGCCAGGTTCATCTGGCCGTTCAGGCTGGGCACGTCGAGCGACAGTGGCGAGCCCAGCCACGCCACCTGGCCCGCCAGCACGCCCTTGCCGCCGCGCAATGACTTGCCACTGCCGCCCGATGGCACCAGCCGTTCCAGCAGCGCGCCACTGTCGGCCAGGTCGAGCTTGAAGTTCAACACCATGCGCCGACGTGCGCGGGCCGGCGTGCCGGGCGCGGCAGACAGCGCGCTCGCGGCGGTCCAGGTGCCGGTGGCTGTGAGCTTCGCCTCCGGCATCGTCATGGCCAGGCGCGACAACCGCCATTCGCGCACCGCATCGCGGCCCTCGCCGCTGACCCGGTTCGACGCTTCGATCTCGACCTGCCCGAGGTGCTTGCCGCGCAGCTCGAAGTCATTCACCACGATGTCGAGCGACGGCACGCTGGCGGGCGGCTGGTCGAGCAGGTTTTCGACCTCGTCCAGCTCGCTCCTGGGCAGCGACAGACGCGACAGCCTGGCGAACACGCGTGCGTCGCCCCCGGCGGTCAGCAGCACGCCGCGACGCGGTGGGCGGTATTCGACATGGCCGCTGAGCTGGTCGGCGTCGAGGTTGGCGCGCCACACGCCGTCGTCCTGCGAGACACCGGCCACCACCTTGGTCAGCCGGCGCCCACCGGCCACCAGTTCCTGCGCACGCAGGCCCACGGAGGTCGGCACATAGCCGCTCAGCGCGGGCGACTCTGCGGGGTTGCTTGCAGGACCCGGAGCCGCACCCGCACCCGCACCTGCGATCGGCCCGGCCGCCGCCGCCGCAAACAGCCGCGCCGCAGCCAGCTCCCAGGCGTCGATGTTGATGCTTTGCAGGTTGGCATGGGCCGACACGCCGCTCACCGGCGTGGGTGCCGGCTCCATCACGCCCACCCCGCCGCGCAGCACGCGGGCGCTGTCGCCAGAAATGTCGCGCTGGTACTGCGCGCGCAGCAGGCTGCCGAGTTCGAAGCGCAGGCTGTCGCGGGCGGTCTGCCCCGCAACCAGCGATTCGGGCAGCAGCGCAGTCTGGAAGCGCAGCGGCAGCGGCGTTTCGGCTGCCTTGCGCAGCGGCGCAGGCAGGTCGGACGCCAGGCCCACCAGGTTGCTGGTGACGTTGATCTCGGTGCCGCCGCGCACGAAGCCCAGCGCCACGCGGTAGGCGGCCTGGCCGCTCAAGGCACCGGCCACGCGCGAAACCAGGCCCAGCTCGCCGGTACGCCGCAAGCCTTCGGCGGTGGCGATGCCGGCGCCGTTGAAGCGCAGCGAGCCATCGGCCGTCGAGCCGCCGTCGAAGCTGGCGTCCCCGCCCAGCAACCGTGCTGATGCGCCGACCACGCTGAAGCCTTTGTGGCTGAAATCGACGCGGCCCCGGGCGGCCGCCAGCAACGGCGTGTCGGGGGTGATGCGCACATCGTTGCCGGCCAAGGTCACGCTGCCTTTCACGGTCGCGGCCGAGGCGTCGAACAGCGGGATGCTCAGGCCCAGTTTCAGCTCGGCCGCACCGCTGGCGCTGCTTTGCGCCAGCACCTTGTGGGTCCAGCTGCCCACCGGCGAGGCGTTGACGAAGCGCAGCATGTCGGCCAGCGGCCCGCGCGCCTGGCCGTCGAGCACGAGCACCGAGCGGTCGGCCAGGCTGCGGATGCCGCCCTGCACCTGGCTCAGCTCGACGCCGGCCCAGCGCGCCTTCGCATTGCGCACCTCCATGCTGGCGCGGTCGAACACCATCTCGCCGCTGACCTGGCTGAGCGCCGGCCATGGCGAGTCGAAGGCAGCCTCGGCACTGGATGCGACACCGCCGGCAGGCACGCTGGGCACATACGCGAAGCCGACGTCGTCGAGCGTGGCGGCCACCCGGAACTCCCCTTCCTTGGCGCTGCGCGCGGTGAAGTACGGAAAGTCCCAGAGGTCGCCCTTCACGCGCAGCGTGACTGCGCTCAAGCGCCCGCTCTGCACCGCCCGGGCGACATAGTTGCGCGTGCTTTGCGGCAGGCCCAGCGGAAGGTAGCGGGCCGCCCGCGCTGCCACGCCGCGGCTGAGCTTGCCGTTCACCTCGATCTGGCCCGGAAAGCGGCCGCCCTTGGCCAGCCCGACGCCAGGCCCGGTCGCCCAGCTGGCGGTCAGTTCGCCCTGCGCATCGGGGTTGGCAAACGTCGCGTTCCTGGCCTGCACCGTCACCTGCGGCAGCGCGTCGCGCGTCTTGCCCGGCTCGATGCGCCACTGCAACTGGGTGCTGAACTGGTCGAACGCGACCACCGGGTCTTCCAGCACGCCGGGCAGGTCCAGGCTGCCGCCGGCGCCCAGCGTCAGCTGCGCCTCACCGCCCTTTTCGGTGGCGGTCAGCACGAGGGTCGCGTTGCGCACACCGGGGCGGCCGACGTTATGCGCTTCCGCCGAGGGCCGGGCGGCCAGCGACAAACCACTGAGCTGGCCCTTGGCCTGGTAGCCCGACGGTGCGTCGAGCGGGCCTTCCCAGCGCGTGGCCAGGTCGGTCACGATGCCCTGCGGGCTCAGCTCGGCCAGCAGCTTGCGCACGGCTTCGCCGAGCGGCAGGCGGGCTGCCACCTGGGCCATCAGGCCGAGGTCCAGGCGCTGGGCATTGAACTCGCCCGCGGTGGGCGACTGGCCCTCCAGCTGGCGCAGCGACAGGCTCATGTCGCTGCGCGGCCAGCGGGTGCCGTCGCGCAGCAGAAAACCCAGCTGCCGGGCCGAGAAACTGACCGTGTCGTCATGTTGCTGGGCCGACAACCGGCCTTCCATCTGGTCGAAGGCCAGCGGTTCCAGGCCGCTGCCCAGGCGCAGCGTCACGGCGCGCAGGGCCACGTCGGCCACCAGTGCGGACGGGCGGCCCTCGCGCACGTCCAGCCAGGCGCGCAATGCGCCGTCGCCCTCGTCCAGCTCCAACGGCAGCGCGACATGGCGGCGCAGTTCATGCAGGTCGGCGCGCGGCAGGCTGGCGTAGGCCATGCCGCTCCAGCGCTGCCAGTCTCCGCTGCGTGCGAGCAGTGGCTGGGTGAAGCGGGCGCGCAGGCTGAAGCGGTCGCCCCATTCGACCGGCGGCGTGGCGTCGAGCCGGAACTGGTGGCCGCGCAGTCCGTTGCGCATCACGAACTGAACATCGGAGAGCACCAGCGGCGGCGCGCCGCGCTGTTCGTCGTGCCAGCGCAGCGAGCCGCCGCGGATCACGAACTCATGCTGGCGCAGGAACCAGTCGGCGGCCCCGGAATCCTGGCTGTCCTGCGGCCCGCTGAGGTCCAGCCCGGCCACCCGCAGTCGGCCTTGGCGGTCGCGCCGCACTTCGAGGTGGGCACCGGCGATCAGCAGTTGCTCGAACCGCAACTCCAGGCCCAGCAGAGAACGCGGCGACAGCGCGGCCAGCACGCTCGGCAAGCGGAGTGCAGGCTGCGCGTTGGCGTCGAGCAGCACCACATCGCGCAGTTCCAGTGCGGGCACCCAGCGGCCCGACTGAACGCTGATGCCACCGATGCGCACCGGCACGCCGAGCGCGGCGCTGGCGCGCTGTTCGATGGCACCACGCCAATTTTCGATGTGGGGCAAAATGCCCCAGTGAAATGTCAGCCATGTCAGCAACAACAGGCCAGCCACGACGCCGATGATGCCCAGACCCCAGCGCGCCGCCCGCCGCAGCCCCGCACCGAGCCGGTCTGGCCGAGGGTTCGCAGCCGCAGCGGCGGCAGTGGCAGTCGGGATCGAGGACATGAACGAATCGGACGCCCGTGAGGCGGCAAAGCTGGATCGGGCAGACCGCGAATCGTCGCGCGGCGGGTGGGCTCTGCGCCAGTTCGCCTGGGTTTCGCGCCAGCGCATGAACGCCCTCGCAACCGCCGAAGCAATCTAGCACAGACCCCCAGACCGACCGATGGGTTCCCTGCCTGCATCACCCCCCGAAGTCGCCGCCCTCACGGCCGCCGCTGCGAGCACGGCGCAAGCCGGCCACAGCCGCTACGTGCAGCGCATTCGGCGCCGTTATGGCGACGAGTTGCACAAGCTGACGCCGGGTCTGCCGCGACGCGAGGTGATCCAGGCGCTGGTGCAGCGGCTGGTGGCCGAGGGCCGCACGCTGGGCAGCGCGATGCGCGTGACACGCCAACTGGTGCTGGAGCGGCTGGCCGTGCTCGACATCGAGCAGGCGGCTGCGATGCAGGACATCACGCTGGCCATGACCGAGCTGGCCGAGACGACGCTCGACCTGGCGCTGGCGCATGCGCGCGCCGAGCAGGACGCGCGCTTCGGCGTGCCGCTGAACGAGGCCGGAGGGCACATCGACTTCTGGGTCGTCGGCATGGGCAAGCTCGGCGCGCGCGAGCTGAACGTGTCGTCCGACATCGACCTGATCTACGTCTACGA
The DNA here is from genome assembly GCA_031378565.1 of Burkholderiales bacterium. Classification (GTDB taxonomy): domain Bacteria; phylum Pseudomonadota; class Gammaproteobacteria; order Burkholderiales; family Burkholderiaceae_C; genus JANYJJ01. The sequence goes on along the minus strand of JANNEI010000533.1, from coordinate 2,407 downwards.
AGAAGACGGCAGCACCACCGGCCCGCAGGTGATCAGCGCGCACGAGTACTTCTCGCACCTTGCGCGCGGGCTGTACACGCTGATCGGCGACACCACCGACGACGGCTTCGTGTTCCGCGTCGACCTGGCGCTGCGCCCGAACGGCAGCTCCGGCCCGCCGGTGGTCAGCCTGGCCATGCTGGAGGAATACCTGCAGGTGCAGGGCCGCGAGTGGGAGCGCTTCGCCTGGCTGAAGAGCCGCGTGGTGGCCCCGCGCGCGAGCGTCAGCAACGGCCGTGCGCTGGCGTTGCGCGGGGTGGTGACTTCGTTCGTGTACCGCCGCTACCTCGACTACGGCGTCTTTGAAGGCCTGCGCCAACTGCACCGCAAGGTGCGCGACGAAGCGCAGCGCCGCGCCGCCGGCCGGCCCGAGCGCGCGAACGACGTGAAGCTGTCGCGCGGCGGCATTCGCGAGATCGAGTTCATCGTGCAGTTGCTGCTGGTGGTGCGCGGCGGGCAGTTCCCCGAGATGCGCACCCGCTCGACGCTGAAGGCGCTCGACAAGCTGGCCGCCGCCGGCATCATGAAGCCCGACAGCGCACTGCGCCTGGCCCAGGCCTACACCTTTTTGCGCCGCGTCGAGCACCGCATCCAGTACCTGGACGACCAGCAGACGCACCTGCTGCCGACCGTCGATGCCGATCTGGGCTGGATCGCCAGCAGCCTCGGGCTGAGCTGCAATGCGGACACGTGCGAGCTGCTCGACTGCCTGGGCGAAACGCGCGAGTTCGTGGCGATGGAGTTCGATGCATTGCTGAACGAGGGCCAGAGCAAGCCGGCTGCCACCAAGGGCGACGCCGGCTGCCGCGGCTGCGGCACGCCGCAGCAGCCGGTGGACAGCGAGAGCTTCATCGAGAAGCTGCCGCCCGAGCTGGCGGCGCGCGTCAAGCCCTGGTGCGAGCACCCGAAGATCAAGGCGCTGCGCGACGACAGCAAGCTGCGGCTGGCGCGGCTGATCACGCGCGCGGCCGAGTGCGTGCGGGACGAGCGCTGCACGATGGCGGCGGCCGAGAGCTTCATCGACTGGCTGGAGCCGCTGCTGCGCCGCGAAAGCTACCTGGCGCTGCTGGTCGAGCGGCCCGAGGTGCAGAACCGCCTGCTGCGCCTGTTGGGCATGGCGCGCTGGCCGATGCGCTACCTGATGCGGCACCCCGGCGTGATCGACGAGCTGGCCGACGAGCGGCTGCTGCACGGCCGCTTCGACCCTGCCGAATTCATCGCCGATCTCGACGCGCGGCACGACGCCTGGGGCCGCTCCGGTCAGGCCGACGAAGAGTCGCTGCTCGACACGCTGCGTCGCGCCCACCACGCCGAAGTGTTCCGCACCCTGGTGCGCGACGTGGAAGGCCACATCACGGTCGAGCAGGTCGCCGACGACCTGTCGGCGCTGGCCGACGCCACGCTGGACTGTGCGCTGCGCTGGGCCTGGCAGCACCTGAAGCAGCGCCACCTGAGCATTGAAGAAGGCGGGCCGCGCTTTGCCGTCATCGCCTACGGCAAGCTGGGCGGCAAGGAGCTGGGCTACGGCAGTGACCTCGACGTGGTTTTCATCTACGACGACGCCGACGAGCGCGCCGGCGAGGTCTACGCCGCCTACGTGCGCAAGCTGATCAGCTGGCTGACGCTGCGCACGGCGGCCGGCGAGCTGTTCGACATCGACACCGCATTGCGGCCGAACGGCAACTCGGGCTTGCTGGTCACCTCCATCGACAGCTTCGCGCAATACCAGAGCGGACGCGGCAGCAACACCGCCTGGACCTGGGAACACCAGGCCATCACGCGGGCGCGCTTTTGTGCCGGCTTCGCGCCGCTGGAAGCGCGCTTCGACGCGGTGCGGCGTGACGTGTTGTGCGCCCCGCGCGATGCGCACGCACTGCGCGCAGAAGTGCAGACCATGCGAGACAAGGTGCGCGCCGCCCACCCGGTGCGCGGCGGACGCTTCGACGTGAAGCACAGCGCCGGCGGCATGATGGACGTGGAGTTCGCGGTGCAGGTGCTGGTGCTGGAACAGGCGCGCGCGCATCCGGCGCTGATCGACAACGTCGGCAACATCGCGCTGCTGCAACGCGCCGAAGCCGCCGGCTTGCTGCCGACCGGTGTGGGTGCTGCGGCGGCCGATGCCTACCGCGAACTGCGCCGCGCGCAACACCGGGCGCGCCTCAACGAAGAGCCCACGCAAGTGCCGCCCGACGCGATGCCCGAACAGCGCGCCGCGGTGCTGGCGCTGTGGCGAGCGGTGTTCGGATGAGGGTCTCGGCACGCACGCGGAAGCTCCCTCCCCCTTGAAGGGGGAGGGTTGGGGTGGGGGTGAAATCCTCGAATACACACGGCCCCGGCCCGCGCTCAAGCAACGCGGCACACCGACGCG
>JANNEI010000532.1:0-1958 GCA_031378565.1 Burkholderiales bacterium | reverse complement strand
GCGCTCGTCGTAGACCGCCTTGCCGTTCAGCGTGCGGCGCAGGCCCAGTTCTTCCAGCAGCGCAATCACCTCGACCGCGCTGTCGTCGGGCAGCGGCAGATAGTGCGCGCCCAGCGGGCAGGCCATGCCGGCGATGCGGTGGCCGCGCGCGTTGCCGCCAGCGCTGTCTTCCAGATCCAGCAAGTGCACGTCGTCGATGCCGGCCCGCGCCAACGCGCGCGCGCAGGCCAGCCCGGCAATGCCCGCACCGACGACGACCACACCGGCGCGGCGCTGCACGGCGGGCGTCGGCAAGGCACCGCTTTTCAGGTCGCGCAGCCGGTGCCCGCGCGCCGCGTTCGCACCCACCCAGCCGCCGCTGTACGACGCGTCGGCGGGTCGCATGCAGGCCGCCAGCGGTGACGCCACGGCCGCAGCCAGCAAGCGCCGCCGTGGCAGGTTCAAGGATTCACCTTGCCCCATTCGGCCTCGAAGGTCTGCACCAGCACCTGGTTCGACAGCCGGTTCACCTCGGCCGGCACGCGCGCCATGTCGGGCGCAAAGTCGAACAACGCCGGCAGGCCGGACAGGCTCAGGAAGCGCAGGCCCGCGGGCAGCGCGGCAGGCATCCGGTACGGCCGCCGGCTGGCCAGAATGAAACCCCATTCGCCGAAGCTGGGCACGTGCGCGTGATACGGCGTGGCGATGAGGCCCACCGCTTCGATCGTCGTCGCCACGGTCCAGAAACTGTGGCGCGCGACCAGCGGCGAGGTGGTCTGCACGACCGCGTAGCCGCTCGCGCTCAGGTGCTCGTCCAGCAGCTTGTAGAAGCTTGAGGTGTACAGCTTGCCGATGGAAAAATTGGTCGGGTCGGGGAAGTCGACCACGATCACATCGAAGCTCGCAGCGTTCTGTTCGAGCCAGGCAAACGCGTCGGCGTTGACGATGCGCAGCTTGGGCGAGTGCAACGCATCGGCGTTCAACCGGCGCAGCAGCGGCTGCTCGGCGAACAGCCGCGTCATGTGCGGGTCCAGCTCGACCAGGGTCACCTGTTCGACGCCCGCGTGCTTCAGCACCTCGCGCACCGCCATGCCGTCGCCACCGCCCAGCACCAGCACGTTCTTCGGCGCGCCGTGGGCGGCCATGGCGGGGTGTACCAGCGCTTCGTGGTAGCGGTATTCGTCGCGCGAGTGGAATTGCAGGTTGCCGTTCAGGAACAGCCGCACACCGGCCTGGCCCGAGGTCACCACCACCCTCTGGTAGGCGCTGTTCTCGGCGAACAGCACGCTGTCGGCATAGAAGCGGTCTTCGGCCCAGCTGGTGATGCGGTCGGCACCGACGAAGGCGGCGGCCAGCGCGGCCATGCTCAACGCGCACGCCGCCGCGTGTCCCGCCCAGCGGCGCAACTGGCCGCGAAACAGCCACAGCGCCCAAACCGCCACCGCCACGTTGAGCAGACCGAACAGCAGCCCGGTGCGGATCAGGCCGAGCTGCGGCACCAGCAGCAGCGGGAAGGCGATGGACACCGCCAGCGCGCCGAGGTAGTCGAAGGTCAACACCTGCGACACCAGGTTCTTCAGCGCGCTGCGGCTTTCGCCGCTGTTGCCGCCGCCGCCGTGGTCGTGGTCGTGGTCGTGGCCGCGCAACTGGTGCTTCAGGATGCGCATGACGAGCGGAATTTCCAACCCCACCAGCACACCCACCGCCAGCACCATCGCGTACAGCGCGAAGCGAAACGACGGCGTGGCCAGCGCGTGCAGCGCGAACAACGCGGCCGGCATCAGGCCGCCCACCAGGCCGACCAGCAGCTCGATACGCAGGAAGTGCGCGATCAGCTGGCGCTCGAAAAAGCGCGACAGGTACGAGCCGATGCCCATCGCGAAAAGATAGGTGCCGATGACGGTCGAGAACTGCAGGATCGAGTCGCCCAGCAGGTAGCTCGCCAGCGCACCGGCCGCCAGTTCGTAGACCAGCCCGCA
>JANNEI010000481.1:0-1591 GCA_031378565.1 Burkholderiales bacterium | reverse complement strand
GCTCGAAATCAAGAAGGCGCTGCAGCGCACCTTCCAGGCCTTGCGGATCGCGGTGAACGACGAGTTCGCGGTGCTCGACGCTTTTCTGGCGTCGCTGCCCGAGTGCCTGAAAGACGGCGGGCGGGTGGCGATCCTGAGCTTCCATTCGGGCGAAGACCGGCGCGTCAAGAAGGCGTTTCAAAGCGGCGAGCGCAGCGGTGTCTACGCCAGCGTGGCCGCCGAATTCATGCGCCCGTCGTTCGACGAGCAACGCGCGAACCCGCGCTCCGCCTCGGCCAAGCTGCGCTGGGCGGTGCGGGCCGGCGCGCCGACATAGACCGACGCGCGGCCCCGCTGCGCGCCGCTTTCATCCCCTTCGCGACCCGGCCGTGACGGCCCGGTGACATCGCACATTTGGCGATGAAATTACCAATTGGTCACAACATGACCACTGAGTTGCGTAGGAATACCGAATAGTTCATATTCGGCTCCGCACCGGGCTACAGGCGCAAGTTCGGCGGCAGATTCACATCCCCAAGGCGCGCACGCTGCGAGTTGTCGCATGCCTCAAGGAAATGTGGCTCTGCCACTTTCCGGCATCCCCCGGGGGGCGTACGACGGTCGTCGGCCTTGGGTTCATTCTTTAACTTGCAGTCAGGAGTTGCTGGATGTCGAACTGGATCAACAAATTGGCCTGCCTCGCAACGGCGGCCCTGGTGGCCGCTTGCGGAGGTGGTGACGACCATCCACCGCCGCCGGTGAACATCGTGCAGACGGCGCAGGCGAATGCGCAGTTCAGCATCCTGGTCGAAGCCGTCACGGCGGCCGACCTAGGTGCCACGTTGTCAGGCCCCGGCCCGTTCACGGTGTTCGCGCCCACCAACGACGCCTTCGCCGCGCTGCTGACCGAGCTGAACCTGACCAAGGCGCAGTTGCTGGCCGACAAGCCGCTGCTCACCGCCGTGCTGACCTACCATGTGTTGCCGAGCAAGGTGAACAAGGCGGCGGTGCCGCTCGGCCTGCCGATCACCACGGTGCAGGGCGACATCTTCAAGATCGACGCTGTCGGCACGGCGCTGCGCATCACCGACGGGCGCAACCGCACGTCGAACATCGTGACTGCCGACATCGCTGCCAGCAACGGCGTGATCCACGCGATCGACAAGGTGCTGCTGCCGCCGGACAAGAACATCGTGCAGACCGCGCAGGCCACACCCGACTTCAGCATCCTGGTCGAAGCGGTGGTGGCGGCGAACCTGGTCGACACGCTAAGCGGCCCCGGCCCGTTCACCGTGTTCGCACCGACCAATGCCGCCTTCGCTGCGCTGCTGGCCGAGCTCGGCATCAGCAAGGCGGCCTTGCTGGCCGACACCGCGCTGCTGACCAAGGTGCTGACTTATCACGTGCTGCCCGGCCGCGTGCTGAAGGCACAGGTGCCCGTGGGCGCGCCCATCACCACCGTGCAGGGCGAGACCTTCAGCGTCAGCGCCGCGCTGGCGATCACCGACACGCGCGGTCGCGTGTCCAACATCACCGGCACCGACGTGCTGGCCCTCAACGGCGTGATTCACGTGATCGACAAGGTGATCCTGCCGGCACCTTGAGTTCACTC
>JANNEI010000413.1:0-2596 GCA_031378565.1 Burkholderiales bacterium | reverse complement strand
GCGCCTGCCTGCGTGATGAGCTTCAACGCCAGCGACGCAAGCGGTGCCGGCGGCCTGGCGGGCGACGTTTCGACGATTGCGGCGATGGGTGCCCACGCGCTGCCCGTGGTCACCGCCATCGTCATGCGCGACACCGCCGAGATCTTCGACCACCACGTGATCGATGCCGATGTGGTGGTCGAACAAGCCCGCAGCGTGCTCGAAGACATCACCATCGCGGCGTGGAAGGTCGGCTTCCTCGGTTCGGCCGAAGGCGTCAGCGCCGTGGCAGAAATCTTGTCCGACTACCCCGACGTGCCGCTCGTGGCCTACATGTCCAACCTGTCCTGGGTGGAAGAAGACGAGCAGGCGGCCTACCTCGATGCCTTCCGCGAGCTGGTGCTGCCGCAGACCGAGGTGCTGGTGGGCAGCCATCAGACGTTGACCGATTTCCTGTTGCCCGATTGGTCCGCCGAGCGTCCCGCCTCCCCGCGTGAACTGGCCGTGGCCGCCGCCGAACACGGCACCCGCTTCGTGCTGGTCACCAGCGTGCTGGTGCAAAGCTCGAAGTCACCTGAGCAGTTCTTCGACAACGTGCTGGCGTCGTCGCAAGGTGCCATCACCGGTGAGAAGTTCGAGCGCTTCGAAGTCAGCTTTGTGGGTGCGGGCGACACCTTGTCCGCGGCACTGGCCGCCCTGCTGGCGTCGGGTGCCGAACTGCACACCGCCGTCGGCGAGAGCCTGGCCTTCCTCGATCAGGCACTCGACGCCGGGTTTCGCCCCGGCATGGGCAATGTCGTCCCCGACCGCTTCTTCTGGGCGCTGCCGCCCGATGAAGAAGGCGAGCCGGGTGGCGACAGCAATCCACCCGACGCAACCAACGGTTCACGCCAGGTCCATTGAAAATCACGCCATGAATCGCAACGAAGCTCTGTTCCAGCGGGCTCAGAAGGTCATTCCCGGTGGCGTCAATTCGCCGGTGCGGGCGTTTCGCGCCGTGGGCGGCACGCCGCGCTTCATTGCGCGGGCCGAAGGCGCATACATGATTGACGCCGAAGGCAGGCGCTACATCGACTATATCGGCTCGTGGGGGCCGATGATCCTGGGCCACGGCCACCCCGCCGTACTGGACGCGGTACAGAAGGCCGCGCTGGACGGATTCTCGTTCGGTGCACCCACCGAGCGCGAAGTCGAGCTGGCCGAAGAGATTCTCAAGCTCGTGCCCAGCATGGAACAGGTGCGCCTGGTCAGCTCGGGCACCGAAGCCGCCATGAGTGCGCTGCGCCTGGCCCGCGGTGCCACCGGTCGCAACAAGTTCATCAAGTTCGAGGGCTGCTACCACGGTCATGCCGATGCACTGCTGGTGAAGGCGGGTTCCGGCCTGGCCACCTTCGGAAACCCGACCAGCGCCGGCGTGCCGGCCGAGGTGGTACGTGACACCGTGGTGCTGGAGTACAACAACCTCGCACAGCTCGAAGAAGCGTTCAGCCTGCACGGCGGCGAAATGGCCTGCGTGATGGTCGAGCCGATCGCCGGCAACATGAATTTCGTGCGCGCCAGCATTCCGTTCATGACGCGGCTGCGCGAGCTGTGCACGCAGCACGGTGCCCTGCTGCTGTTCGACGAAGTGATGACGGGGTTCCGGGTGGCGCTGGGCGGCGCGCAGAGCCTGTACGCCAAGGCGATTCCGGGCTTCGCGCCCGACATGAGCGTGTTCGGCAAGGTCATCGGCGGCGGCATGCCGCTGGCGGCCTTCGGCGGCAGCCGTGCGGTGATGGAGCAGCTCGCGCCGCTCGGCCCGGTGTATCAGGCGGGTACCTTGTCGGGCAACCCGGTGGCCACTGCCTGCGGGCTGGCCACATTGCGTGAAATCCAGAAGCCGGGATTCTTCGACGCGCTGGCCGCGCGCACACGTTCGCTCGTCGAGGGGCTGTCTGGCGCTGCCCGTGACGCCGGTGTGCCGATGGTCGGCGACTGCGAGGGCGGCATGTTCGGCTTCTTCTTCTCCGATGCGCTGCCGCAAAACCAGAGCGCGGTGATGGCCACCGACAAGGAGCGATTCAACCGCTTCTTCCACGCCATGCTGGATCGCGGCGTTTATCTGGCACCGGCGCTGTACGAAGCCGGGTTCGTCAGTGCGGCACACAGCGCGGCCGACATCGCCGACACCTGCGCCGCCGCGGCGCAGAGCCTGCGCGACTAAGGCACTTCGACCACCCCGCTCAGGCGGGTGCCGAACGCATGCCGTAGGTCTTGCCGCCGGCGAAAAGATACTCGGCGCGCAGCACCGCGTCGCCCTTCTCGCCGAGCAGCGTGAAGCCGAGCACCGCGATTGCGTCGCCCGGCTTGATCTCGGGCACGCTCCATGCCTGCATGCGCGTCAGCGGTGCGAACTCGATCTCCCACACGGCATCACGCCGCGTCGGCAGGCGCGCGGACGACAGCAACCTGGCGCGATCGACATTCGCTGCCTGCGTCGGCAGCGGCCGTTGCGCCAGGTCTGACGGCAAGCGCAGGTCAGCGGCCAGTTGCAACTCGATCTCGACGTGCGGGTTGCCCCAGGTCACCTTCAGTGCCTTGCCCTCGAGGTAGATCGGACGGTCCTGGTCGAAGCTGC
>JANNEI010000354.1:0-4651 GCA_031378565.1 Burkholderiales bacterium | reverse complement strand
CGTTGCGAATGCGCGCGCCGTCGGGTTGCGATTCGAGCGGTGCCACGTCGATGTCGATCGCCACCAGCGGGCGCTTGCCCGGCGGCAAGATGGCCTTCAGGCGACGCGCCAGTTGTTCGAGCGCAAGCGCCAGCGCATCCCGATCGATGGGCCGAACGCCGCCGAGACGTTCAATCTCCGCCGGCAGCAACTCGCCCTTGTACTCCAGCGTCCCGACGCGCGACTCGGCGGTGAACTCCAGCAAGGTGATCCACGGGTCTTGCATGGATGCGCCTGTCGCCAAGGCCAGGTCGCTGCCCTCCGCGCGCATGCTGCTGACCGTCGACAGCACCGCCGCTTCGAAGTCCGGCAACCAGTGCCGCTTGTGCACGATGAAGGTCAGCGCGGTCAGCAAGACCAGCACCTGCAGCGCGTGAACCCAATCGGCCCCGATCCCGCTGGCCCATGCCAGCAAGGAGGTCCAGTGATTCACCGTTGGCTCGCTGTCGGGGGGTTCGTCGGCCGTCATTCCTGTCCCTGATCGGCCAGCGCTTCGTCACGACGCGACGGCTCAAATTGGTACCCGGAATCACTGTAACGGCATGTGCCGCTGTCGCGGCACCGATCGCGCGTTACCCCCCAACATGAACCGGCGATCAGGGTTTGGGCAGGCTGCCCGCCACGCCCTGCACGAACCAGTTCATCGTAGCGATGGCCGCGTCGTCGAGCGTGCCCTTGCTGCCCTGCCGCAGCTTGCCGTCGGTGTCGAGCAGCGGGCCGCTGAACGGCTTCAACTGGCCGGCGACGATGGCCTGCCGCTGGCTCTCGACCAGCGCTGCCACGTCCTTCGGCACGCCGGGCGACAGCGGCGTCAGCGCGATGAAGCCGTCGCGCATGCTGCCCCACACCGGCTGCGCCTTCCAGCTGCCGTTCAGCGCGGCGCGGGCCACCTGCGTGTAGTAGCCGCCCCACTGGTGGGTGATGGCGGTGAGCTGCGCGTTGGGCGCGAAGCGCGCCATGTCGCTTTGGTAGGCGATCAGCCGCACGCCCTTCGACTTGAAGTTCTCCTCGGCGGCCTGCGCCACAGCGGGTGAGCCGCTGTGGTTGGTCAGCACGTCGGCCCCCTGGTTGATCAGCGTTTGCGCGGCTTCGCGCTCGCGCGCCGGGTCGAACCAGGTGTTCAGCCACAGCACCTTCACCTGCGCCTGTGGGTTGACCTGCCGCATGCCCAGCGTGAAGGCGTTGATGCCCTGGATCACCTCGGGCACCGGGAAGCCCGCCACATAGCCCGCCACCCCGGCCTTGCTGGTCTTGCCCGCCAGCAGACCGGCCAGGTAGCGCGCCTCGTAGTAGCGCGCGTTGTAGGTGTTCAGGTTGGGCGCGGTCTTGTAGCCGCCGGCGTGCTCGAACTTGACGGCAGGAAACTCGGCCGCCACGCGCAGCGCGGGTTCCAGGTAACCGAAGCTGGTGGCGAAGATCAGCTGGTGGCCTTGTCGGACCAGGTCACGCATCACGCGTTCGGAATCCGCGCCCTCGGCCACCGCTTCGACGACGGTGGTGCTCACCTGGCCGCCCAGCGCCTTCTCCATCTCCAGGCGACCCTGGTTGTGCTGGTAAGTCCAGCCGGCCTCGCCGATGGGGCTGACGTAGACGAAGGCGACCTTCAGCGGCGTTGCGGCGTTCTGAGCCACCGAGGGCATCAGCGCAGAAAGTGTGAGTGAAACGGCCGCAGCCGCAAGCATCACTGCCATGCGGCAGCGGGCGAGGTTTTTGTGCATGGTGGTCCTCTACATGGCTCCGGATGAAAAGCACGAAGCGGCAGGGAGCACTGCCGCGTTGCAGGCCCCAAGGCCGACGACATACGTCGTCCGCCCCCCGAGGGGATGCCGGAAAGTGGCAGAGCCACATTTCCTTGAGGGCTGGCGATTGTCGCCTCTCTTGTCTTATTCGGCGGGTCTTACTTGTCTTCCCGCGAGTAGGGCGAATGCAGCTGCGCAGGCTTCTTGGAACGCTTGCGCATGCGGATGTTGAGCAGTTCCACCCCCAGCGAGAACGCCATCGCGAAGTACACGAAGCCCTTCGGCACGTGGTAGTCCAGGCCCTCGGCGATCAGCACCACGCCGACCACCACCAGGAAGGCCAGCGCCAGCATCTTGATCGTCGGGTGGTCGGACACGAAGCGGCCGATGGCGCTGGCAAACAGCATCATCATGCCGACCGACAGCACCACCGCCGCGACCATCACGGCCAACTCGTCCACCATGCCCACCGCGGTGATGATGGAGTCGAGCGAGAACACCATGTCGACCACCATGATCTGCAGGATCACCGCCGCGAAGGTGGCCTTGACGGTGCTCGAAGAATGGCCTTCCTCGCCCTCCAGCGACTGGTGGATTTCACCCGTGCTCTTGTAGATCAGGAACAGGCCGCCGGCGATCAGGATCAGGTCGCGGCCCGAGATCTCCTGGCCCAGCAGCGTGAACAACGGCGCGACCAGGCCGATGATCCACGACAGCACCAGCAGCAGCCCGATGCGCATGAACATCGCCATGAACAGGCCGATGCGGCGGGCCTTTTCCTGCTGCTCTTTCGGCAGCTTGTCGACCAGGATCGAGATGAAGACGATGTTGTCGATGCCCAGCACCAGTTCCAGTGCGGTCAGTGTGGCCAGGGCGATCCAGGCTTGTGGGTCGGTCAGGAGTTCGAGCATCGGACTGAAGGTAGCGACGGAGCGCGAAGTTTACGGGGTGACCGCTGAGCCGGCCGCCATGCAGTCAGCGAGAAAGCACAACTCCAGCGCAGCGACAAAGCGCTCGCGCTCGGCGGTGGAAATGAAGCTGGCCTCGAAGCTGTTGCGCGCCAGCGCATACGCCTGCCGGGCACCGAGCGCCGGCAGCGCGGCAAAGGTGTCGATGAAATTCTGATTCACGTAGCCGCCGAAGTAGGCCGGGTCGTCGGAGTTGATGGTGGCGCACAGTCCGGCCTCCAGCATCGCTGCGAGCGGGTGCTCTGCCAGGCTCGGATAGACGCACAGCTTGACGTTCGACAGCGGGCACACGGTGAGCGGCACGCGGTCGGCGGCCAGGCGGGCCAGCAGGGCCGGGTCTTCGACGCAGCGCACGCCGTGGTCGATGCGGTCGACCTTGAGCACGTCGAGCGCGCTCCAGATGTAGGCGGGCGGGCCTTCCTCGCCCGCATGCGCGACCAGCCGCAAGCCCAGTTCGCGGCAGCGAGCGAAAACCCGCGCGAACTTTTCGGGCGGGTGGCCGCGCTCGCTGCTGTCCAGGCCCACACCGATGAACAGGCTGCGGAACGGCAGCGCCTGCGCCAGCGTCTCGAACGCCGCGGCTTCGCTCAGGTGGCGCAGAAAGCACAGGATCAGCACGCCGCTGACGCCCAGGTCGCGCTGCGCCGTGTGGCAGGCGCGTGCCAGGCCGTTGATGACCGTGGCGACGGGCACGCCGCGCTCGGTGTGGGTCTGCGGGTCGAAGAACAATTCGGCGTGCACCACGTTGTCGGCCGCGGCACGCCTGAAGTACGCCATCCCCATGTCGAAGAAGTCTTCTTCCTTCAGCAGCACGCTGGCCCCGGCGTAATAGATGTCGAGGAAGCTTTGCAGGTCGCTGAAAGCGTATGCCGCGCGCAGTTCGTCGACGCTGGCATGTGGCAGCGCCACGCCGTTGCGCCGGGCCAGCTCGAAGATCAGCTCGGGCTCCAAAGAGCCTTCGATGTGGATGTGCAACTCGGCCTTGGGCATGCGGCGCACCAGGTCGGGCAGGCGCTCGCGCGGGATGGTGTCGAAGTCGATCATGGGTGGGGCTTTCGAATTGAGGCGCTGCGAAGAATCGGGGTGGGGTGATACGTCATTTTTACCGCCAAGGCGCAAAGAGCGCGAAGGTCGCAAAGAATGGCGCGAAGCCAGATGCGGAGCCCGCCTTCAATTTCCTTCGCGTCCTTTGCGTCCTTTTCGCCTTTGCGGTGAAAGTCCTCTTGCTCATACGCAGCGGCACCCAACCACTGCGAACTCTCGACAGCCCAAACTGAAAGAGGCCGCACGCAGCGGCCTCTGAATCATACAAATGTGAGCGCCTTACTTCTTGTCGTCGCCCGGCACCTTGCCTTCGACGCCCTTCACGTAGGTCTTCAGGCCGCCGAGGAATTTGTCGTCGGCGACTTCGTCCTTCTTCAGCAGCTCCTTGCCGTCCTGCGAGACGATGGGGCCTTTCCAGATCGAGAAGCTGCCGTCCTTCAGGCCGGCCTTCACCGCCTCGACCTTGGCCCGGGTTTCGGCCGGCACCTTGTCGGAAATCGACACCATGTCGATCGCACCTTCCTTCACGCCCCACCAGATGCCCGTGCCGCCGGCCCACTTGCCGTCGAGCGCGTCGCGCGTGGCTGCGATGTAGTACGGTGCCCAGTTGATGACGGCCGAGGCCAGGTGGGCCTTCGGTGCGTAGGCGGTCATGTCGGAGTCCCAGCCGAAGGCGTACTTGCCGGCTTTCTCGGCCGTTTGCAGCACAGCGGACGAGTCGGTGTTCTGCATCAGCACGTCGGCACCGCCGTCCATCAGCGACTGCGCGGCCTCGGTCTCTTTCGGCGGGTTGAACCATTCGTTGATCCAGACCACCTTGGTCTTGACCTTCGGGTTCACCGACTGCGCGCCGAGCGTGAA
>JANNEI010000347.1:0-10709 GCA_031378565.1 Burkholderiales bacterium | reverse complement strand
GGCAGCGTGGTCGAACTGACCGACGACGACGCGGTGCACACCGCCGCCGCGCAGGTGATGGCCGCGCATGGCCGCATCGACATCCTGGTCAACAACGCCGGCATCACTGGCGGCAACGCGACCACCTGGGAACTCGACCCTGTGGTGTGGCGCCGCGTGATCGAAGTCAACCTGATCGCGCCCTACCTGACCTGCCGCGCCGTGGTGCCGCACATGCTCAAGCGCGGGTGGGGCCGCATCGTCAACATCGCCTCGGTGGCAGGCAAGGAAGGCAACCCGAACGCGTCGCACTACAGCGCGTCGAAGGCCGGCTTGATCGCGCTGACCAAGTCGCTCGCGAAAGAAGTGGCGACCCAAGGCATCCTCGTCAACGCCATCACTCCGGCGGTCGCCAAGACAGCGATGTTCGAGCAGATGAAGCAGTCGCAGATCGACTACATGCTCGGCAAGATCCCGATGGGCCGCTTCGTCGAGGTCGATGAGATTGCGGCGATGGTGGCCTGGTTGTCGAGCGAGGATTGCTCGTTCAGCACCGGGGCGGTGTTTGATTTGACGGGGGGACGGGCCACGTATTGAGGGAGGGAACGGGAAGGCAAAAAGGGGCTGTCCCACCCATTCAAGCCTTGCTCCGCCCCAGAACTCCTACAAGACCGAGGCGGCGTTGGCCGCCCGGTCCTGTCAAACCTTGCGCCGCCGCACCAGGGCCATTCCGGCCAGGCCGATCACCATCAAAACCACGGCAGATGGCTCGGGTATCGACACCAGGTTGCCGATTTCCAGCCCGTCGTGGAAAGCAGTGCCAGACACGAAGCTGAACAGCTCCACGCCTGCCAGGCTGTACTGACTGACCGGACCGAAGTAGCCCACCCACAGCGTATTCGTGTCTGCGCTGTAGCCAATGCCGCCTGCTCCCGTCTTGCCGGTCTCGATGTTGCCGAGGAAAGTGCCGGTGTCGCTGTACCGACTGATCTTTGTGTTGCCTGAAAAGGCACCGCCGGTGAGCCACAGATCGGTGCCGTCATAGGCCACGCCCAAAAATTGGCCCAGACCCGGGCTGAACGAGCTGATGGTGGCCCCGGTGTTGGCGTCGATGCGCCACAAAGTTCCTTCATACGTACTGGCCCAAAGCGTGTCGACGCCAGCAAGTTTGCCGCCGTAGGCCATGTCCTCGATAAATTGCCCGCCGACGTTGGCAGTGAATGAATTGAGAACGTTTTGCGCCGCGTCGTATTTCTGGATCTTGTTGTTGCCGAAGGCAGGGGCAACGGTCCACGCCGAACCCGCTCCGTCGAGCGCGCTGCCGGTCGCGCCGGTCTGCCCGAAGTTGGTCACGAAGACGCCTGCCGTGGTGTGTTGCTGCACCGGTCCCTGGGTGTCGATGCCAAGAAAAATGCTCTCGGCATGTACGAATCCGGGGCTGAGGCAGGCGGCCATCGCGACGGCAGCAATCCAGCGCGGGAGACGGTGGTGTTTCATGATTTGGCTCCTAGGCACGAGGTGACGGTTGTTGCCGAAAGTGAACTTCAAAGTCCTGGACAGCGGGATCGGCCGACCAAAAGTCCACCAGCCGAAGCTAGGCCTATTTCCGTTTCCGCACTACCCCTACCCGTAGGGGGTTTTCCTTGCAGAACCGCGCGCTGCCGCAGCAGCTTCACGCACCGTAAAACCGATGGGCAAGGCGTCATGCTGGCCGCCTAAATGACGCGCCGCGCCGCAGCAGTTTCGGGGTTGCCCGTGTTCGGTGTGCCGGACGGCTCGATGAGCAGGATGTGAGCTTCTTCCTCGGCGACGGGACGATGCTCAACCCCTTGGGGGACGACGAATACTTCCCCGGGACCCAGGGTCACGTTTCCGTCGCGCATCTGAATCGTGATTCGGCCGTGAAGCACCAGAAAAAAATCATCTGTGTTGTCGTGCTTGTGCCAAACAAACTCGCCCCTGACCTTGACAACCATCAGGTCGTGGCCGTTGAACCGCCCCACCGTCCTCGGCTGCCAGTGCTCGGTGAACGTGGCCAACTTTTCCGCGAGATTGATCGAGTTCATTCGCGACGTCTCCTGGATGGCGGACGAGGGAATCATATCGGCCAGGGAAAGCTCGGCTCGCGGTGGCAAGCACCGGTGGACCGGCCTGCTACGCTCCTCGTGATGCACTCGGAATCCGAACCCCGCGCCCGCATGCCTCCCGCTGTCGTGGTGGTCATGCTGACCCTTCTGCTCGGCATCCAGCCCGTCACCACCGACCTCTACCTGCCGGCATTGCCTACGTTGACGCTGGCACTGCACAGCAACGTCGCAGCGGCGCAGTTGACCTTGTCGGTGCTGATCATCTCGTTCGGCGTGGCGCAGCTGGTGTGCGGGCCGCTGGCGGACCGGTTCGGCCGGCGGCCGGTGCTGCTGTGGGGGATGTCGATCTACAGCGTGGCCAGTGTGCTCAGCGCGCTGGCACCCAGCATCGAATGGCTGGTGGCGTGCCGTGCGCTGCAGGGCGCGGCGATGGCCGCTGCGGTGAACTGCGGGCGCTCGATCGTGCGTGACCTGTTTGCGCCGCTGGAAGGCACGCAGGTGATGTCGCGTGCGCTCGGCGGACTGGGCATGATCGCGGCGTTGAGCCCGCTGCTGGGCGGCGTTGCCGTGGTGTGGCTCGACTGGCGCGCGGCATTGCTGGTGCCGGCGCTGTTCGGCGCCGCCACGCTGGCCTTCATCGTGTGTCGCTTCGAAGAAACGCTGCCGCAGTGCAATCCGCAGGCCACGCAACTGCGGCCGCTGCTGCGCCACTGGGCCGACGTGCTGAGCAACCCGACATTTCGGGCCTGGGTGGCGCTGTTGTCGTTCACCTATGGCGGGCTGTTCGTCTTTTTGGCGGCGTCGTCGTTCGTCTACATCGAGGTGCTGGGCATGTCGCGCCTGGTGTACGGCGCGGTGCTGGCGTCCAACTCGCTCGCCTACATCGGCGGCACCTGGCTGTGCCGCCGTCTGCTGGGCAGCCGCGGCCTGCGGCGCACGGTCAAGGTGGGCGGCGTGCTATCGCTGGCCGGCGGCGTCGGCATGGCCGCGCTGAGCCTGGCCGGCGTGCACACGCTGTGGGCCTTGCTGATTCCGCAGTGGATCTACGCCGCGGGACACGGCATTCACCAACCTTGCGGGCAGGCGGGCGCGGTCGGGCCGTTCCCTGAGAAGGCAGGCACCGCGGCGTCCCTCTCAGGCTTCACGATGATGCTGGTGGCGTTTGCCGTCAGCCAGTGCCTGGGCAACACGCTGAACGGAACGGTGTACCCGCTGACGCTGGGCCTGGGGGCATTCGGCATCGGCGTGGCTGCCGTCGCCTGGACGCTGGTGCAGCAGCACGGCGACACACAACCATCGACGCATTCATCGTCACTCGGCCGCAGCACGGCATGACATGACAGCGCTCCCTTTCTACCTCTGCCTTGCCGGCCCCACGGCGTCGGGCAAGACCGCCGCGGCGCTGGCCATTGCCGACGCTCTGGCCGAGACGAGGCCGGTCGAAATCGTCAGCGTCGATTCGGCCCTGGTGTACCGAGGCATGGACATCGGCACTGCCAAGCCGACGCCGGCCGAGCGGGCGCAGGTGCCGCACCACCTGATCGACATCATCGACCCGTCGCAGGCCTACTCGGCCGCGCGCTTCGTGGGCGACGCGCAGCAGCTCATCGCCGACATCCACGCGCGCGGCCACCTGCCGCTGCTGGTGGGCGGCACCATGCTGTATTTCAAGGCACTGTTCGAGGGGCTGGACGCGATGCCCGCCGCCGACCGCGAAGTGCGCGCCGCACTGAACGCGCAATGCGAACGCGAGGGCCTGAATTCGCTGTACAAGGAATTGAAGCGGGTCGACCCGGTCACGGCTGCGCGGCTCAAGCCTGCCGACCAGCAGCGCATCCAGCGCGCGCTGGAGGTTTATCGGGTCAGCGGCAAACCGCTGTCCGCGTTCCACACCGACAAGCCGCAGCGCGCCTTGCCGCCGCTGATCTCGCTGGAGCCCACCGACCGCGCGTGGCTGCACCAGCGCATCGAAGCGCGCTTCATGCTGATGCTGGAACAGGGCCTGGTAGACGAGGTGCGCACCCTGGGCAACCGCGGCGACCTGACAGCCGACATGCCGTCGATGCGCTGCGTGGGCTACCGGCAGACCTGGGAATGCCTGGTCGAGGACGACCTGTTCACCTTGCCCGAACGCGGCATGGCCGCCACGCGCCAACTGGCCAAGCGCCAGCTGACCTGGCTGCGCAGCATGCCGCAGCGGACGGTGGTCGCCTGCGATGCACCCGAGGCCCTGAGTCGGGTCACCGCACTGGCCAGGGAAATGGCGCAGGCGACCGACGCAGCCTGAGCAACCTGTCGCAGCGGAGCAGCCAACCCCCATGCCGTTGCTGGACGTACAAGCGCTGAGCAAGCGCTACGGTGAATCCACCGTGTTCTCGGCTGTCGACCTGCGGGTGGACGAAGGCGAATTCGTCGCCATCCTGGGCGAGTCGGGCGTCGGCAAGTCGACGCTGCTGAACTGCATCGCCGGGCTGGACACGGTGGACACCGGCAGCGTGCACATCGACAGTTCGAACATCACCGCGCTGCCGGAGGCACAGCAGGCGCTGTTCCGTCGCGCGCATCTGGGCTTCGTGTTCCAGGCCTTCCACGTGCTGCCGCACCTGAGCGTTTCGCACAACGTGGCGCTGCCGCTGCTGCTGCTGGGCACACCGAACCCGGCCCGCGTGCAGCAGGTGATCGATGCGGTGGGCCTGCAAGGGCTGGAAGCGCGCCTGCCGCAAACCCTGTCGGGCGGACAGTTGCAACGGGTGGCGATTGCGCGCGCACTGGTGCACCGGCCTCAATTGATCCTGGCCGACGAGCCCACCGGCAACCTCGACCCGAGCACCGCCGCGCGCGTGCTCGACGTGCTGGTGGCGCAGGTGCGCGAGCAGCGTGCGGCCTGCGTGCTGGTCACCCATTCGCGGGCGGCTGCGGCGCGCGCGGATCGCGTGCTCACGCTCACCGCAAGCGGCATGCGCGACGGCTTCGACGGCTGACTGCGCCCCTTTAGCCGCTCGCCGCGCCAGCAGCCGAAGTGACAACGGCGTGCCGCACCGTCGCCGCATAGTGTCATCCATTGTTGACAATTGATTGTGTATCGCTAAACTGACACTGCGAGGAGAAAGATCGCGCGTGCCGGCAAGGCACGAAGCCCGCGTGCGGGTTCAGCACGATGTTTTGCAGCACAGCTGAAGGAGGTTGCGTATGGTTGACGATCCAAACAGGGTGTGGCCCACGGGCCTGACCATTCCGGAGTCGGAAGAACTGCACAAGCACGTCATCGACGGCGCGCGTGTGTTCTTCGTGATCTCGTTGTTCGCGCATCTGCTGGCGTACATCTACACCCCGTGGCTCCACTAAGGAAGGACGAACATGAACCAAGGAAGAATCTGGTGCGTCGTCAACCCGACGGTGGGCCTGCCGCTGTTTCTGGGCAGCGTCGCCGTGACCTCGCTCATCGTCCACTACTCGGTGCTGAGCAACGCCCCGTGGTTCGGGGCCTACTGGGCCGGCCACAGCAAAGCCAAGGCAGCTTCGGTTGAAAGTGCGCCACAGCCGGTAGCGGCCAACTCGTCGAACGGCGCGGCTGGCTTTGTGATCAGTGTGGCACCCGTCGCGGCGAAGACGGACAGCGCCGAAACATCGTTCGTGATCACGTTGGCTGCCAAGCCTGTCACAACGGCGCGAGCCGAGGTGCCTGCCACCGCGGCGGCCGACTCCGCGGCTCGATTGCCCGATTCACTGGCTCTGGCTGCGACAAGCGCGAAGTAGAGGCGTCGGATGTCCACAAGCTGGACCGGCAACCGGGATCCAAGGATCCCGGTTGCGTTTTCACGGTCGAGCGCATGAATCGCGTCAGCCAAGGCGTGATGAAAGCGTGGCTCCGTCTGGGCACACGCTTTCTGCCCTTCGCCGATGCGGCGACACCCGATTTGCCTTTGTCGCGGCTGTTGCGGCTGTCTCTTTTCCAGGTCTCGGTCGGCATGTCGCTGGTGCTGCTGATCGGCACCCTGAACCGGGTGATGATCGTCGAGCTCAACGTCTCCGCGTCACTCGTCGGCATCATGATTTCGCTGCCGCTGCTGTTCGCCCCCTTTCGCGCGTTGATCGGCTTCCGTTCCGACACGCATCGCTCCGAGCTCGGCTGGAAGCGGGTTCCGTTTCTTTACCGGGGCACGATGGTGCAGTTCGGCGGGCTGGCGATCATGCCGTTCGCGCTGCTCGTGCTCTCGCGTGGAGGAAACGCCGCCAGCGTGCCCGCGTGGATCGGACACCTGGCTGCCGCCGCGTCCTTCCTGATGGTCGGGGTCGGCTTGCACACGACGCAAACAGTCGGACTGGCGCTGGCCACCGATCTGGCGTCCACGGAGTCCAAGCCCAAGGTTGTCGGCCTGATGTACGTGATGCTTCTTTTCGGCACGATCACGAGCGCGCTGATCTTCGGTTCCTTGCTGGCGGATTTCAGTCCGGGCCGGTTGATCCAGGTGATTCAGGGCACGGCCGTGGCAACCATCGTCCTGAACGGCGTGGCGATCTGGAAACAGGAGCCACGCAGCCGTCGGCGCGCGTCGCCGGCCAGCCAGCGTGAGCCCGCGTTCCGCGAATCACTGCAGCGCTTCATTGCCGATCGCCAGGCCCTGCGCCGCCTCGTGACGGTGGGTCTGGGCACCATGGCTTTCAGCATGGGCGATGTGCTGCTCGAACCCTATGGCGGGCAGATTCTGCGGCTGAGCGTCGGCCAGACGACGCAGTTGACCGCGACCTGGGCATTCGGCGGGCTGTTCGGCTTCGGTCTGGCATCGCGGGTGCTGAGCCGCGGGGCCGATCCGTTCCTGATGGCCAGCTGCGGTGCCATGGTCGGCATCCCCGCCTTCCTGGCCGTCATTCTTGCAGGGCCACTGTCATCGCCGATGCTGTTCGCAGTCGGCACATTCCTCATCGGCTTCGGGGCCGGCCTCTTCGGTCACGGCACCTTGACAGCCACCATGAACCTTGCGCCACGCGACCAGGCGGGGCTGGCCCTCGGCACCTGGGGCGCGGTGCAGGCTTCGGCGGCGGGCCTGGCGATTGCACTCGGCGGCATCATCCGCGATCTGGTCGATGCCACTGCGCCGCAAGGCTTGCTCGGAGCGGCGACAGGGTATGGGTTCGTCTACGGTATCGAGGTGGTGTTGTTGTTCGCTGCACTCGTTGCGATGCTGCCGCTGATTCGGCGGGTCGACGTGTTTGCCAGAGCGGGATGGCCGGAACGGGAGGCCGGCTTTCGGTGCCTCCAAAACGAAACGGAGAAATCATGAGCCAGACGATCAATCGGATGTACGACAGCCACGAGCGCGCGAGCCAGGCCGCCGACGAACTCAGGAACGGTCGCGTCGACCGCTTCACCGATGTCCACGTCGTCTCCCGAAGCAGCGGGGGCGCGGCGGGCGAGGACGTTGCCGAATCGTCGGCCGACGCCATCGTGGCCTCGCTGATGAAGGGCTTCGTGCTGAAGTCGCATGCCAAAGTCTTCGCTGAAGGCATCAAGCGAGGCGGCGCCCTCGTCACCGTGCACGCGCCGTTCGGCACCGCCCGGGCGGCCATCGACATCCTGGAACGCCATGGCCCGATCGAGTCCAACGTGGCGGAACCGAGGGACGACCCGATGGCGTGGGACGACGCCACGCCGATGTCCTGCGCGCTGCACATGCCGGTGCTGCTGAGCGACTCCGCCACGTTCTCGCGCTTCTGGAACGTCGCGCCGATCTCGAAACGGGGTGGCACGACATCCTCGGCACTGGGCATTCCCGCCGTCGTGGACACGCGCGGGCCGTTTTCGGGCACGTTCGGCATGTCGCTGATTTCCGACAAGGCGACGATCCTGTCGTCGCTGCTGGGCTTGCCTTTGCTGACCAAACCGCGCGCCGCCCGACGCTGAACGCCGGCGCCCGCCCTGTCGCGGCGAGCACCGCGACAAGATCACTTGAAAGTGATGCGTGCGGCCAGCAAACGGCTCCCGTCGCCTGACAACACGCCCCGCGCTTCCACCATCACGCCGGTTGCCAGATCGGCAACCGAGCCATTGCGAAACTCGGTGGCCGAGCCGGAGAGTGCGTAGCTGACCGTGACACCTCTGAGCACGAAGCGCTGGTTGGCTTTGTCCACCGATGTGATCAGGCCGCGCAACTCGAACTGCTGCTCGTCCACTTCGGCCTCCGTCTTTGCCTTCAGCTTGCTCGCC
Source organism: Burkholderiales bacterium (assembly GCA_031378565.1). Lineage (GTDB taxonomy): Bacteria > Pseudomonadota > Gammaproteobacteria > Burkholderiales > Burkholderiaceae_C > JANYJJ01. Next base: position 2,438 of record JANNEI010000347.1, on the reverse strand, counting down.
ATCAGCACGCCGCCGCTGACGATGCCTTCGACCTCGACACGCGCGCCCAATGACAGTCCCGATACGGGACCGATGCCGCTTGCGTCGACTGCGACACCGTTGACGCTGAACATCGCCTGCGACATGAATGCGCTGATCAGACCTTCGAGCCGCACGTCGTCCTGTTCGCGTGGTTTCGACCTGCCCTCCTTGAACCCGGCGACCAGCCACAGCCCGCCGACTTGCACCGGCTGCAGACGCACCCGCACAAAGCTGCCGTCGACCGGCGTCACCTGTGCAGCGCCGGTGAGTCCGGCGTAGGAGATGCGTTGGCTGCCGATGCTGAAGGCCTTGGCGGCTGCGTCGAGGTTGCTCACCACGCCGCGCAGCCGATAGGCCGCTACCAGCCCCTTGCGTTCGATTCGCGTGGCCGTGTAGCGCAACGTCGCGGCGTCGAACAGGGCATAGACCTCGACCACGTCGCCCACCGCCAGAGCCGGCAGACCACCGATCACGCTTTCGTCGTCGAATACCGTCGCGGCGTTGACGTCGACCGGTTGCCCCAGCACCACCAGCCGCTTGAGTGAGAGATCGATGCGGTCGACCCTGCCGAGGACGTCGCTTCCGAACATGATGCTGCTGGCGGTGCTGATGTGGGCATCGGTCGAGTCGGTGGCGATGGCGGTGCCGCGAATCTCGGTGGTCATGCCCAACCGCAACTTGTCGCGGCTGCTCGCTGCACCGTCGTCATCGGTGACGAGAGCGCTGGTGTCGTCGAAACGCACGCCGTTGACGATGACGGAGCCGAAGCCGGTGATGGGTCCGCTGGCGAACGATGCCGGGGCGGTGCCGGTGCCGCCACTGTCGACACCCCCGCCGCAGCCCGCCAGCACCAGGGCGAGCCACATCGTGCGCGCCCAGTGATGGATCGGGTGAATTGCTGAAGCCTTGTCGATCCGATGCATGGTCAATCCTTTGTCCGCCGGGATGCGGGTTTTCGTTTGGGGACGAGCGCCTGGCTGCCGACGCCGTCGGATGCCGAGGCGGGTGGCGAAACGGGTGGCGACACCATCGCCTCGTGGTAGGTGTACAGGCCCACGCGCACGCGTTGGTCTGCGCGGTGTCCTGCGGCGCGGTCGGCATCGATCAGGCGCTGCAGGGCAGGCACGGCGGCCTCCAGCAGCGCCTTCCACTGGCTGCGCATCAACTGCTGGAAAGCATCCATCGAGACCTGCGACAGCTCGTCGGCGAACACCGCCTGTTCGAGGTGGGCAGGGGCACCTGAAAGGATGTTGGCGACTGCGGCGCGCAGGTGGTCGCCGACGTTGCCACCCAGGAAACCGAGCATGCGGGCGCTGTCGCTGCGCGGCACGAAGCTGTCGCGGATCACGCTCACCATGTCACCGTCGACACGCGCCAGGCCGAGCCGACACAGCTCGTCGAGCAGGCTGCGCGGGTGCACGTCCCGCGTGACCGATTGGGCCAGCGCCTCGAAGCTCGGTGCCGGGCCTTGCCGCGGGATCGACATCAACTCGCCTTTGCGTGTCTTGAATGAGGGCTCGGCCAGCCACTTCGTGAAGATGCGCGTGGCCGGCGAAGGGCGCACTGCCGGCGTGGTGCTGCGCGTCTGAGTGATGCGCGTCACCTCACGCCGGTTGATGCCGGTGGCAGTGCTGATGCGGCTCACCAGACGATGTGCTGGCAGGTTCGGGTGCGCCGTGCGTGCCGCATGGACAAAGGCGATCTTCAACTGCTCTTCCAGCGTCACGAACGGAACGCCCCGCGCAATCGCCAGCACCGCCAGGGGCTCCATCAGTCGGCGCATCGCCTCGGCCAGCGCAGCCGGGTCCAGCGTGGCCGAGGCGGCCTCTGCCGGTTGCGCCCGAGAAGCGGCCGCGGCGGCCGGTCTTGCGGTGCGTGGGCGTGGGCGTGGGGGCTTCGACTCGGACATCGAGACAGGAGTCTACGGTCGGGGCTGAGCTGGATGGGCGACGGGGCCGTCCCCGAAGAGCCGGCCCCTGCACACGCCTGCCTGGCTCGCCTCAGTCTTCGAAACTGATCCGACTCGCCACCAGCGTCGTGCCATCGGTCGCGCGAACACCCTTGACCTCGATCTTCTTGCCGTTCGCAAGGTCGGCCAGCACGCCCTTGCGGAACACGATGGCCGGGTCGGCGAAGCTCACCGTCACGCCGCGCAGCACAAAGGTCTTGGCGGTGCCGTCGAACGCCGAGAGGACGCCGTGCAGCTCGAAGCCTGCGATGTCACGCTCGTGTTCGTCTTCCAGGTTGACGCGGGTGGCTATCACCACGCCATTGACGGCACTGCCCTTCACCTCGACGCGAGCGCCCAGCACGATGCCGGCGGTGCCCTTGGGGAAGGTCGCGTTGGTGGCATCGACCGGCACACCGTTGACGCTGAACTTCTTGTCGACGCTGAAGGTGGTGGCGGTGATGCGGCC
>JANNEI010000519.1:0-3013 GCA_031378565.1 Burkholderiales bacterium | reverse complement strand
CACCGCGCGCCACTGTTTGAAGCCCTGGTCGGCAGCGGTCAGCGCGCGGTCGAGATCGCTCGGGTCGGCATGCGCCAGACGCGCGATCACTTGTCCGGTGGCGGGGTTGACGATGGCTTCGCTCTTGCCGCTGGTGCCCTGACACCATTCACCGTTGATGAAAAGGGAAACGTCGGAGTACATGGTGGGTTCCTTTCTGATGGGGTGATGCGGGTGGCCGACGCTTCTTTTTTAGAAGCAGGCATGCAGCATACGAGAAGCGCCAGCCGTCCGGCTGCCTGCGCCGTCAATGCGAAGGAAGCCAGAAAGGTTGAGTTGGCTCAAAGCCGCTCGAACACAGCCGCAATCCCCTGCCCGCCGCCGATGCACATCGTCACCAGCGCGTAACGTCCGCCGGTGCGGTGCAATTCGTACACCGCCTTGGTGGCGAGGAAGGCACCCGAACAGCCGATCGGGTGGCCGAGTGCAATCGCGCCGCCGTTCGGGTTCACCTTTTTGAGGTCGAACTCCAAGCCGCGCGCCACGGCAATGGCCTGCGCCGCGAAGGCTTCGTTGCTCTCGATCACGTCCATCTGATCGAGCGTGAGGCCGCCCTTTTTCAGCGCCAGCTTGGTCGCGGGGATCGGGCCTTCGCCCATGATCTCGTTCGGCACGCCGGCCACCGCGTACGACACCAGCCGCGCCATCGGCTTGTGACCGGCGGCAGCCGCCACCGCGGCGTCGGCCAGCACGAAGAAGGCCGCGCCGTCGTTGATGCCCGAGGCGTTGCCTGCGGTCACCGAGCCGCCCTCCTTCTTGAACGCCGGCTTCATCTTCGCCAGTGTCTCCATCGTGGTGCTGGCTTTGACGTGTTCGTCGGTGTCGAAGACCACCTCGCCCTTGCGCGTCTGCTTGACGATGGGGACGATCTGCGACTTGAAGCGGCCCTCGGCGATCGCCGCTGCCGCACGCCGGTGCGACTCGACCGCCAGCGCGTCCTGCTCCTCGCGCGTGATGCCCCACTTGGTGACCAGGTTCTCGGCCGTGATGCCCATGTGGCCGACGCCGAACGGGTCGGTCAGCGTGGCGACCATGGTGTCGATCATCTTGGTGTCACCCATGCGTGCGCCGCTGCGCATCGCGGTGGACAAATAGCCGCCGCGGCTCATCACTTCCACCCCGCCGCCGACGCCGTAGTCGCAGTCGCCGAGCAGGATGTTCTGTGCCGTCGTCACGATGCCCTGCAGACCGGATGAGCACAGCCGGTTCACCGACATCGCCACCGAATCCATCGGCAGCCCGGCCTGGATCGCCGCCACGCGCGCCACGTAGGCAAAGCGGCTGTCGGTGGGAATCGTGTTGCCCACCGTCACATAGTTGATCGCCTTCGGGTCGACGCCCGAACGCTTGACGGCTTCCTTCATCACCGTGCCAGCCAGTTCCGCCGGCTCGATGTCGGCCAGCGCCCCGCCGAAAGTGCCGATTGCCGACCGTGCCGCGCCCAGAACCACCACATCACGCTTGCTCATGCTTGTCTCCTTGCGAGTTGAATTGCCAAACCGAAGTTGACGCCATTCGGCGGACATCGACCTTACGCCAGATCAAGGCCGGGTCTCAAACCCTTTTCGAAGTTGAGATCGAAGGCCTGGGTCTCGCAGAGGCCGTCCAGCTAAACTGCATCGCAACTGCAACGCAACCGCAACTCAAATATTGCTTGCCATGAAGTCTTCAACCCTTCCGTCCCTTCGAGTCGACCCCGAACTTCGCGTCGCTGCCGAAAGCGTGCTGCTCGAAGGCGAGACGCTTTCCAGCCTGATCGAAACTTCGGTGCGCGAGACGATTGAACGCCGCCGCGCGCGTTCAGAGTTCATTGCGCGCGGACTGATGTCTCGCGAAGACGCGAAGCGCACCGGCATCTATCACCCCGCCGACAAAGTCCACACTGAACTCAAGCGGATGCTCGCGAAGGCTTCGGCCCCAGTCCGCGCTTGACCTTCTCCGTCCGCTACAGCGCGGCGGCGCGGGGTGACTTGATCCGCCTGTACGAGCATCTGCTGGATCGTGCAGCGACGGTCGACGATCTCGACCGGGCGCAAAGAGCGCTCGACACGATCACCGGCGGCATTGATCTGCTCGCGGTGTCCCCGTTCGTATACCGCAAGGCCGGCGCAAGTCCGTTCTTGCGCCAGTCGCTGATTCCATTCGGTGCCGCCGGCTACGTCGCGTTGTTCGAGATCGACGACGCTTCCACCATCACGATTCTGGTCGTGCGGCATCAGTTGGAGGATGACTACTACTGAGCATCCCAGACCCCCATCGGCACCCAGCGTTCCCGAAGAATCGATCTGTACGCTACGAGGCGAACGGCACCACCGCCGTCACCTCGATCTCGACCAGCGCACGGTCTTCCATCAGCGCGCTGACCTGCACCGCGCTCATCGCCGCGTGGTACACGCCCACCAGTTCGCGGAACACCTTGCCGATCTCGCGGCCGCGCGCCAGATAGTCGCGCTTGTCGACCAGGTACCAGGTCATGCGGGTGATGTGCTCGGGCCCGGCACCGGCCTCGGCCAGCACGGCGTTGATGTTGAGCAAGGCTTGCCGCACCTGGCCGACGAGGTCGTCGGTCTCGAACTGACACTGCGCGTTCCAGCCGATCTGGCCGGCCACGAAGACGTGGGTTCCGCTGGCGGCCACACCGTTCACATAGCCGCGCGGTGCGGCCCAGCCGGGCGGTTGCAGGACTTTCATGGCTTGGTCCGGGTGAAAGGTTCAGAGACGAGTTCGGTGCCGTCAGAGCGCAGGCGAAAGCGTTGCAGCTTGCCGGTTTCGGTGCGGGGAAGGGCCGCGCGGAACTCGATGGCGCGGGGGTATTTGTAGGGTGCGATGGCGCGCTTCACGAAGTCTTGAAGTTCGTGCACCAGCGCATCGCCGGCCTCGAAGCCGGGCCGCAGAACGACCACGGCCTTGACGATCTGGCCGCGCTCTTCGTCGGCCACGCCGATGACGCCGCATTCGGCCACTGCCGGGTGCA
>JANNEI010000266.1:0-1626 GCA_031378565.1 Burkholderiales bacterium | reverse complement strand
GCCACCGGCCGGCGCATCGTGCAGGCCAGCGCGGGCAACCTGAAGAAAGTGCAGCTCGAGTTGGGCGGCAAGGGCGCCAACATCGTGTTCGACGACGCCAACCTGGCGGCTGCCGTCAACGGGTCGGCGTGGGCGATCTTTCACAACCAGGGACAGGCCTGCATTGCGGGCTCGCGGCTGCTGCTGCACGAGCGAATCGCCGACGAATTTCTGGACAAGTTCATCGCGCTCGCACGCTCCATCCGCCTCGGCAACCCGATGGACCCGGCCACCGAAATGGGCCCGCTGACCAGCGCCCTGCACCGCGACCGCGTGCTCGGCTACGTGGACGTGGCGCGCGAGCAGGGCGGTGAGGTGCTGTCGGGTGGCAAGCCGCCCGCGGCCGTCGATCTGGCCCGCGGCTGTTACGTGGAGCCCACCATCGTCAGGGCGCGCAGCCACCTGGACCGCGTGGCGCAGGAAGAGGTCTTCGGCCCGTTCGTCACGGTGCTGACCTTCAAGGACGAGGCGGACGCGATGCAGATTGCCAACGGCACCGACTACGGGCTGGGCAGCGGCCTGTGGACCAGCAACCTGCAACGCGCCCACAGGGTGGCGCGCGACCTGCACGCCGGCATGGTCTGGATCAACAGCTACAAGCGCGTCAACCCCGGCTCGCCGTTCGGCGGTGTCGGGCAATCGGGCTACGGCCGCGAGATGGGTTTCGACGCGATGCGCGAGTACACCCAGGTCAAGAGCGTGTGGGTGAACGTGGACGCGCAGATCGCGCCCTGGTACCCGCGCGCCTGAGCCAGCCGATGCGCGCCTTCACCTTCACCGCACAACCGGCTCGCGTCGTCTTCGGCGCGGGTGCGCTGCAGCAGTTGGGCCGCGAGATCGAACTGCTGGGCGCGCGGCGCGCGCTGGTGCTCAGCACGCCCGAGCAGGCGGCGCAGGCGCAGCGGGTGGCCGACATGCTGGGCAGCAAGGCGGCCGGCATCTTTGCGCGCGCGGTGATGCATGTGCCGATCGAGACCGCGCGCGAGGCGCGTGCCGAAGCGCAGCGGCTGGGCGCGGACTGCGCCGTGGCCATCGGCGGCGGGTCCACCACCGGGCTGGGCAAGGCGATCGCGCTCGACTCGAACCTACCGATCCTGTGCATCCCCACGACCTACGCCGGCAGCGAGATGACACCGATCTACGGCATCACCGAAGCCGGCGTCAAAAAAACCGGCCGCGATGCGCGCGTGCTGCCGCGCAGCGTGATGTACGACCCCGAACTGACCCTCACGCTGCCCTGGGAGATGAGCGTGACCAGCGGCATCAACGCCATCGCCCACGCGGCCGAAGGCCTGTACGCGCCGGACCGCAATCCGGTGACCGAACTGATGGCCGAAGAAGGCATCCGCGCGATGGCCGACGGCATTCGCAAGTTGAAGAATGCGCTGACCGACATCGACGCTCGCAGCGATTGCCTTTACGGTGCCTGGCTGTGCGGCAGCGTGCTGGGCAGCGTGGGCATGGCGCTGCACCACAAGCTGTGCCACACGCTGGGCGGCAGCTTCAACCTGCCGCACGCGCCCACGCACAGCATCCTGCTGCCGCATGCGCTGGCCTACAACGCAGCGGCTGCGCCCGAGGCGATGC
>JANNEI010000517.1:0-4459 GCA_031378565.1 Burkholderiales bacterium | reverse complement strand
CGGGCTCGACCCGCAAGCCCGCCTCGACTACGGCTACAACGCCGTCAGCGCCGTCACGCGGGCCTCGAAGGGAATCGTCGAGCGCTTCTACGGCAAGCGACCCGACCGCTCGTATTTCGTCGGCTGCTCGAACGGCGGCCGCCAGGCGATGGTCGCGGCGTCGCGCCTGGCCGACCAGTTCGACGGCGTTGTCGCGGCCAACCCCGGCTTCAACCTGCCGAAGGCCGCCATCCAGCACGCCTGGGACAACCAGGCCTTCGCCGCGGTGGCACCGAAAACGGTGGACGGCAAGCCGATCATCTCGCAGGCCTTCTCGCCGGCCGACATGACGCTGGTGGCCGCCAAGGTGCTGGAGAAATGCGACGAGCTGGACGGCCTGGCCGACGGCATGGTGAACAACGCGCTGGCCTGCAAGACCGCCTTCAAGCTTGTCGAGCTGACGTGCAGCGGTGACAAGACGCCGCAGTGCCTGAGCGCGGCCCAAGTCGGCAGCCTGCAAAAGGTGTTCGGCGGGCCGCGCAACAGCCGCGGCGAAGCGCTGTACGCAGACTGGCCGTTCGATGCCGGTGTGGGCGCCTTCGGCTGGCGCATCTGGAAGCTCGGCACGGCGCCGACGGCGGTGCCCAACTCCATCATCGGCACCATGGGCGGTGCCTCGCTGCCCTACATCTTCTCGACGCCGCCGACGCCACTCGACGGCGCGGGCACCAGCGTCATCGACTATCTGCTGGGCTTCAACTTCGACGCCGATGCGGGCAAGGTTTTGGCTGCAAACGGCGTGTATGCCGAATCGCCGATGGCCTTCATGACGCCGCCGAACCCGACCGACCTGAACGCCTTCAAGCGCCGGGGCGGCAAGATGATCGTCGTGCACGGCAACAGCGACCCGGTGTTCTCCGTCAACGACACCATCCGCTGGTACGACGCGCTGAACGCCGCGCAGCGCGGTGACGCCGCCAGCTTCGCCCGCCTGTTCACCGTGCCCGGCATGGCGCACTGCGCCGGCGGGCCGGCGACCGACAGCTTCGACCACCTGGGCGCGTTGGTGAACTGGGTCGAAAAGGGCGTGGCACCCGACCGCATCGAGGCCTCGGCGCGCGCCGCCAACCCCGACGCCAAGGCCTGGCCGACGCGCACCCGCCCGCTGTGCGCGTATCCGAAAATGGCGCGCTACAAGGGCAGCGGCGACACCGAACAGGCGTCGAGCTTCGTTTGCGAATGACCGAGGAGTTGACGCCGTGAACACCGACGAGCTGATTGCGATCGACATGCACACGCACCTCGAGGTGTCGTGCTGGAACCCGTTCGACAACTACGGTGAGGAATACGACCGCGCGGCCGACAAGTACTTCCGTTCCAGCAAGCGGCCGACCATGGCCGAGTCGCTGGCGTTCTACCGCGAGAAAAAGATCGGCTTCGTGATGTTCACGGTGGACGCCGAAACCCAGATGGGCCGTCGGCGCATCCCGAACGAGGAGATCGCCGAGGCCGCGCAGGCCAACCCGGACATCATGATTGCCTTCGGCAGCATCGACCCGCACAAGGGAAAAATGGGCGCGCGCGAGGCCCGCAAGCTGATCGAGGAACACGGCGTCAAGGGCTTCAAGTTCCACCCGACGGTGCAGGGCTTCGAGCCCTACGACCGCATGGCCTGGCCGCTCTACGAGGTGATCGCCGAGTACAAGCTGCCGGCCATCTTTCACAGCGGGCACTCGGGCATCGGCAGCGGCATGCGTTGTGGTGGCGGGCTGCGCTTGCAAAACAGCAACCCGATGCTGCTCGAAGACGTGGCCATCGACTTTCCCGACATGGACATCGTCATCGCCCACCCGTCGTGGCCCTGGCAGGACGAAGCCATCTCGCTGGCGATGCACAAGCCCAACATCTGGATCGACCTGTCGGGCTGGAGCCCCAAGTACTTTCCCCCGCAGTTGGTGCAGTACGCGAACACCTTGCTGAGGGATCGCATCCTGTTCGGCAGCGACTACCCGTTGATCATGCCGGACCGCTGGATGAAAGACTTCAGCGAAGCCGGCTTCAAGCCCGAGGTGCAGCCCGGCATCTTGAAGGGCAACGCGATGCGCTTGCTCAAGCTGGGAGCTTGATCCGCGCGAGCCCAGCTGTCAGCCGAAGCGCGTGTCGGCCTCGTCCAGCAGCTCGTCGACCACCACGCTGCGGCGCGTCTCTTGCTACCGTGCTCGATGTGGCGTTCCTGAAGCGCCGAGTGCGCCACGGTCGATGCACACTGTGACGCTCGCGCAGCGCTGTTCGGAGCGGTCCGGCAGCCATCGTGCAGCAACGTTGAGAGGGTTTTCCGAATGGATCGAAACGATGCCTTGCTGAGTGACTGGCGCCAGCGCGCACTGGCGCTCGAGGCCGAGGTGGGCCGGGCCGTGATCGGGCAGGCGCAGGTCATCCGGCTCATCAACACCGCCGTGTTCGCGCGCGGCCATGTGTTGTTGCAGGGCGATGTGGGCGTTGGCAAGACGACGCTGCTGCGGGCCTTTGCGCGGGTGCTGGGCGGGGACTTCGCCCGCATCGAAGGCACCATCGACCTGATGCCCAACGACCTGATCTACTACACCTACATCAGCGCCCAGGGCAAGCCGGCGGTCGACCCCGGGCCCTTGATTGCGCATGGCGAAGACCTCGCGATTTTCTTCTTCAACGAGATCAACCGGGCCCGACCGCAAGTGCATTCGCTGCTGTTGCGGGTGATGGCCGAGCGCAGTGTGTCGGCCTTCAACCGCGAGCACCGCTTCCCGCATCTGCTGGTGTTCGCCGATCGAAACCGCGTCGAGCGCGAAGAAACCTTCGAGATTTCATCGGCCGCCCGCGACCGTTTCATGATGGAGGTGACGATCGACGCTCCGGCGACCGATGCCGACCGGCACCAACTGATGTTCGACCCGCGCTTCCACGACGCCGACCGACTCGTCAATGAACTGGCCGGTGCGATGGTGGCCTACCAGGAACTGAACCAGATTGCCGAGGTGCTGCAGCGCCATGTGCAGGCCTCTGCCGCGTTGCAAGGCTATGCGCTGGCGCTGTGGCGAGCAACGGCGACGCCGGCCGACTTCGGCGTGCGGCTGTCCGACCTCGACACCGCCCATCTGATGCTGGCCGGTGCCAGTCCGCGCGGCATGAGTCTGTTGCTGCGCGCCGCCCGCGTCTCGGCCTGGCTCGACGGTCGCGAATACGTCACGCCCGAAGATGTGCAGGCGGTCTTCGTCCAGACGATTGCGCACCGGCTGTGCTATCAGCCGGTCTACGAGATGCGCCGTCACGAGATTTCAGGCCGTCTGATGAGCGGCATCCTGGCCAGCGTGGCGGCACCCTGAGCGATGCAGGCGGCGCGCGAACCGGAACTGCCTGAAAGCGCGGGCTCGGGCGCGCCCGTGCGGGAGCTGCACTACCGCGCAGGCGCGTCGGTGCTCGGCCACTTTCCCGGCCACCACCGCAGCACGCGCGGTGACAGCGGATTCGAGTTTCGCGGCCATGCGTCCTTGCTCGACGCGCCCGATCCGCGCCGGCTCGACCTGCATGCCAGCCTGCGCGACCCGTTCGGCAGTTGGATCGTGCGCGTCTGCAGCCAGCGCAAGTCGATGCCGGTCGTGATGGTGGCCGACCTGTCTGCGTCGATGGGCTTCATCGGCACGCATCGCAAGCTCGACGTGGTGGCCGACTTCGTCGACAGCCTGGCCTGGTCGGCCTGGCGCACGGGCGACAGCTTCGGCTTCGTCGGCTGCGACGCGGCATTGCGCGAGGACGTGCTGCTGCCGCCCACGCGCGCTCGCGGCGCGGGCAGCGCGCTCGCGCAAACCTTGCGCACGCTGCGTCTGAGCGGCCGCTCGGCAAGCGCGCTGCTGACGGCGCATCGGCAACTGAGCCGGCAACGGTCACTGGTCTTCCTGGTGTCCGATTTTCATTTGCCGCTGCCCGAGGTCGAGGCTCTGTTGGCGTCGATGACCCACCACGATCTGGTGCCGGTGGTGATGTGGGATCCGCTCGAATTCGAGTTGACCGCAAGCTGGGGTCTGGCGCATGTCATCGACCCGGAAAGCGGCCAGCGGCGACTGGTGTGGTGGCGGCCCGCGCTGCGCGAGCGGTGGCAGGCTGCGCATCGGCATCGCCGCGAAGCGCTGCTCGATCTGTTCCGTCGGCACCGGCTCAAGCCGCTGTTCATCGAGGGCGGCTTCGACGCGGATGCCGTGACGCGGCATTTCCATTCATGAGCACGCATCGGCTGTGCAGTGCCGCATCGGCGTTGCTGATGGCCAGTGCCGCTCACGCGGTGACACCGGCCACGCTGCTGACGGCGACGGCCAGCGAGCCGCGCGCCTTTGGCTACCAGGTCGGCGACGTGGTGTCGCGCACGGTCAGCGTCCACGCGCCGCAAGGCCTGGCGCTCGACGAGGCCAGCCTGCCGCAGCCGGGCGCGCGCGGCAGGGCGCTGGAA
>JANNEI010000205.1:0-6021 GCA_031378565.1 Burkholderiales bacterium | reverse complement strand
CGGCCCGCCGGTTTACTGAATCACTTCGTCGGCGCGCAGCAAGACCGACTGCGGCACGCGGATGCCGAGTTGCCTGGCGACCTTGACGTTCACGATCAGCTTGAACTGGCGCGGCTCCTCGATGGCCATCTCGGCCGGCTTTTCGCCCTTCAGGATGCGCGCTGCATAGTGCCCGGCGCGGCGATAGATGTCCTCGAAGTCAGGCCCGTAGACGGCCAATGCGTCACCGGCCAGTTGCGGCACGTCGTGCACGAAAGGCATCTGCTGCCGGGTCGCCTGTTCGGCCAACCGATCGGTGATGTCCTGGTTGTTCGTCATCGGCGCAGTCAACACCGCCTGCACCTTGGCCGTTACAGCGCGCTGCACCGCCGACTGGATGTCGATGTCCTTGCTGGCCCCCACGTTGATGCGAACGATGGTCAGCCCCAGCGTCCTGGCGGCCTTTTCCATCAGGTCCACCTCTTCAGAGCAACTGGCCAGCAGGTCGGGGTCGATGAAGGTGCCGATGCGCCTGATCCCCGGCACCAGTTCGGTGAGCAGTTGCATGCGCTTGCCGATCAGATCGCCGTTGGCCGTGGTCACGCCGGTGATGTGCTTGCCCGGCCTCGCCAGCGACACGGCATAGGCCACGTTGACCGGGTCGGTGACGGTGGCGATCACCGTGGGGATCTTGCGGCTGGCGTACCACGCAGCATCGGCCATCGGTTTGGCCGGTGCGAAGAGCACATCCACCCCGGCGGCAGCGATTTCCTTGGCCAGCGGCCCCAGGCGGCGCAAGTCGCCGTCGGCCGAGCGCTTGACGAAGACGAGGTTCCTGCCTTCGAGGTAGCCGGCTTCGCGCAGGCCGGTGACGAATCCGCGCGACGTGATCTCTTCATAGCGGCCATTCGACTGCAGCGTCAGCCAGCCCACCCGTGCGACCCGATCCTGCGCCGCGACGCCGTCGGCCGAGCACACGGCACCAAGCAGCAACAGCCAGTTCAGAAGCCATTTCATGGTCACTCGCAGCATACGCCGCCAGTCATGTCCGCGTCAGGGCCGTGCCTCGTGGATCAGTCTGAGCAGGCTGGCGCGCCGGCGGTCGTCGGGGAATGGCTCGACGATCAGCCGCGCCGCGCGCGCAAGCTGCGCTTGACATGCGCCGAGCTGGGAGCCGGCCAGCGCGTCAGCGCAACAGACGCCGCAAGGCACTGATAACGCGCTGCTTCACGGACGGCCAGTGTGCCAGATGCCGCACCGCTGCCTTGATACGCCGTTTTGTGGACTGCCACCAGGCCAGCGTGCGCGCGAAGCGCTCGAACTGCATGAGCTGCGGTTCGGTGAGGGTGAACAACCGGCCCACCAGCGCGGTGCCGAGCAGCTTGGCCGCAACGATGACGCCGATGCCGAGCGGCGCGTGACCTTGCTGAATGAACCACAGCGCCACCAACTTGAGCGGAACCAGCAGCGCGGCCGGCAGCAGAAACAGGGCCAGCGCCAGCTTGGGCGGCACAGCCCGAATGCGGGCTTCCAGCCGTGCCCACGGCGGCCAGCCCGCCAGCCGCCCGGCCCATGCCGCAAGCGGCCGCCAGCCCCATTCCTCGATCAACAGCACGACGGCAGCCAGCACCAGGAAGATGCCGCGCAGAACGCGCCACAGCGGCCTGAAAAACGTCAATGGCTTTCCTCGACGGGCGCTGCCTTGCCGGCCAGCCAGTCACCGACGATGCTGCGCGTGTAGAGACTGGCCACCTGGTGGATGAAGCTCGTGAAGTCGGCATGCGCGGCGTCGTCGGAACGGTCGGAAATGGTTCGCAGCACGGCGAACGGCCGCGAAAAGTCAGCGCACACCTGCGCCAGTGCCGCGCCCTCCATCTCGACCGCCAGCGCGTCGGGCAACAGCCGGCACAAGGCCGTGCTTTCGGCGGCGCTGGAGACGAAACGGTCGCCACTGGCGACCAGTCCCTGGTGCAGCCGCGGACGGTCGATGCCGAACTCCAGCAGATGCGCGTGGCGCAGCATCTCGCCGGCCGGCTGCAGGCAGCGCAGTGTGGCCGCGCACAGCGCGTCGCTGAGGCGGGCGTCGGCGTCGAAGCGCGATCGGCCCGTGAGTGGCACCTCGAAGCGCGGGAACAGCGGCGAGGCATCCATGTCGTGCTGGATCAGCTGGCGCGCCACCACCACGTCGCCGACGCTCACCCCCGGCAGCAAGCCGCCGGCCACGCCGGTGAACACCAGTTCCGCGGCATCGAATTGCTGGATCAGCAGCACCGCCGTGGTCGCCGCGGCGACCTTGCCGATGCCCGACAGCACCAGCACCACGGCGTGTCCCTGCATCTGCCCCACATGAAAGGTGCGGCCCGCCAATGGCACGAGCTGCGCGTGCTGCAAAGCCGGCAGCAAGGCACGCAACTCTTCGTGCATGGCGCTGACGATGGCGATGGGACGTTGCTGCACTAGTCACCCAGGCAAGGAGCCAGCGCCGACGGCCCGGTATGCCCGCAGCCGAGCGGTCACGCCTTGTCGCGCAACTCCCGCCGCAGGATCTTGCCGACGTTGGTCTTCGGCAGATCGGTGCGGAACTCGACGATCTTCGGTCGCTTGTAGCCGGTCAGCTGCGTTTCGCAATAGGCGCGCACCTGCGCTTCGGTCACGTTCGGGTCGCTGCGCACGATCACCAGCTTCACCGCTTCGCCGGCCTTGGCGTCGGGCACGCCCACCGCCGCGCATTCCAGGATGCCGGGCATCTGCCCGACAACGTCTTCGACCTCGTTCGGGTAGACGTTGAAGCCGCTGACCAGGATCATGTCCTTCTTGCGGTCGACGATCTTGAAGTAGCCGCGCTCGTCGACAACGCCGATGTCGCCGGTGCGAAAGAAGCCGTCGCCCGTCATCACCTTGGCGGTCTCGTCGGGCCGCTGCCAGTAGCCGGCCATCACCTGCGGGCCCCTGATGGCGATCTCGCCCGGCGTGCCCAGCGGCACCTCGGCACCGTCGTCGTCCAGCAGGGTCAGCTCGGTGTTGGGCATCGGCAGGCCGATGTTGCCGCTGTAGGCCACGCTGTCGACCGCGTTGCAAGTGGCCGACGGGCTGGTCTCGCTCAGGCCGTAGCCCTCGACGATGGGGCAGCCCGTTTTCTCCAGCCACAGCTTGGCGGTGGCACTTTGCACGGCCATGCCGCCGCCCACCGAAATCACCAGGCCGCTCCAGTCCACACTGCTGAATTCGGCGTGATGCGCCATCGCATTGAACAGCGTGTTGACAGCAGGAAAGCTGTGAAACTTCTGGCCCTTGAGTTCCTTGAACACGCTCGGCAAATCACGCGGGTTGGCTACCAGGATGTTGCAGCCGCCCATGCGCATGGCCAGCATCATGTTGGTGTTGAAACCGAAGATGTGATAGATCGGCAGCGCGCAAATCGTCACCACCTGCTCGCCGGCAGGAATCTTTTTCAGCGCCGGCTGGTACCAGGCCTCGGCCTGCAGAATAT
The DNA here is from genome assembly GCA_031378565.1 of Burkholderiales bacterium. Classification (GTDB taxonomy): domain Bacteria; phylum Pseudomonadota; class Gammaproteobacteria; order Burkholderiales; family Burkholderiaceae_C; genus JANYJJ01. The sequence goes on along the minus strand of JANNEI010000205.1, from coordinate 2,552 downwards.
TGGCGACCAGGTTGCGGTGCAGCAGCACCGCGCCCTTGCTGACGCCAGTGGTGCCGCCGGTGTATTGCAGCACCGCGATGTCGTCGGGTCCGACCTGCGCGGCCTTGAAGCTCATGCTGCGGCCCTTGGCCACGGCGTCGTTGAAGCGCACCGCGCCGGGCACTTCGAATGCCGGCACCATCTTCTTGACGTTGCGCACCACATAGTTGACGAGCAGGCTCTTCGGGAAGCCCAGCATGTCGCCCAGCGCGGTCAGGATCACCTTGTTGGTGGGCACCGCCGCCAGCACCTGCTGCAGCGTGGTGGCGAAATTTTCGACCATCACGATGGCCTTGGCACCCGAGTCCTTCAGCTGGTGCTCCAGCTCGCGCGGCGTGTACAGCGGGTTCACGTTGACGACCACGTAACCCGCCCGCAGGATGGCCGCCACCGCCACCGGGTACTGCGGCACGTTGGGCATCATGATGGCGATGCGGTCGCCCTTGTCGAGGCCCAGGCCCTGCAGATAGGCCGCGAAGGCACGCGACAGGTCGTCGACCTGGCCGAAGGTGATGACCTTGCCCATGAAGCGGTAGGCCGGCAGGTCGCGGTACTTCTTGAAGCTCTCTTCCAGCAGCGCCACGAGTGAGGGGTACTGCTCGACGTCGATGTTTGCCGGCACCCCTTTCGGGTACTGCTTCAGCCAGGTCTTCTCCATGATGGGCTCCGTGATCGGTTCGTGGGCACCGGGTGCACCCGCCGCGGATTCTGACGGATGGCTGACGCGCCACGCATCAGGGGATTCGATAGCGATTTGTGGTGGGCTTCCCTATGCAGCGCATGCTCAGCACGGCGCGGCGTCCAGTTGCTGGCGCAGGTTCAGCCCGGGGCCTTTCTTGCAGACTCCCACTGGGGCAGCTCCGAAACGTCACACACGCCCGCGCCGGACTGCTGCCTTCAGCAACTCGTTGACCCGCGTCTGCCAACCCGGGCCGCTGGCCTTGATGGCGTCGAGCACATCGGCATCGACACGCATGGTCAGCGCGGCCTTCGGGCGCGCCACGCGGGGGCGACCCCGCAGCGGGCGCATCTGGGCGATCTGCTCCGAAGAAAGCTCGTGGGTGTCGGGGTCGGCGGCAATGCCGGCCGCGATGGCAGCGTCTTCTTCGGGCGTCGGGATGATGAAACCGAAGTTCTTTGAGCGCTTGGTCATAGTCGTTCACCTCTCTGGCATTCGCCCGTCTCAAACTGATGATCCGAAACACGTCGGTCCGCTGCACGAAAACCACGCAGTACACCCGGTCGGCCAGCGGGGCGTACCCCACCTCGCGCAGTTCGCCGTAGTCGCAGCGATCATCCGGCCGACAGCACAACCAGTCCCAGTCAAGCCGCTCGGCTTCGGCCAACGACACCCCGTGCTTGACGCGGTTGGCTGCATCTTTGGCCGCATCGAACGTGGTGTTCATGCTGATTTATTGTATGTGCATTTAAGCGTCATCGCATCGCGAAAATCGGACCGTTCCGAAGTTCAGCGCAGCAGCTCCAGCTCGAAGCGCCTGCGCCCGTGGATGCGGTAGACGCTGAAATCGGCCACGTCCAAGGTGGCGATGCGTGTGATGCCAGTTGATTCGGCAAGCCAGATCAACTCGATGTCGGCCCAGTCGGGGTCGATGTCTGCGTACTTGCGAAGCAAGGTTGCAATGCGCGCATAGCCGTCGGCATCCGGGTGATGCAGGTGCAGCTTGCCGCTGAAGGCCAGGTCTGCCAGCACTGCCCGCATGCGCACCGGCAGAAAGTAGGCGGCCTCGGTCAGTACCGGCGCGACGGTGTGCAGCTCGCCCCGAAATGTTGCCAACCAGCGCGCAACGCCAGCGTGTTTCGGATCGTCACGCGCATACATGGCCACGAGCACGCCTGTGTCGAGCAAGACGCCGCCCGCAGCCGTTCTCGAGCGCGGCACCACCACGCCTTGCGCCCGGGCGCCGGAAGGCGGCACCTTGACCGTCACGTCGCGTTGCGGCGAATGCGCTGCATCGCGCGCTCGCGCACGGCTGCCTTGTCGGCCGAGCCGCCGCCCAACTCGCCGCCCAACTCGCCGCCACCGATGAAACCGGCGTCGGCAAAGGCCTTGTAGTTGGCGCTCACGCTGGTGCCCGGCCGGGCAGCCGACCGCGTTGGCTCGACCTGCTTGGCCAGCAGGTAGACCGCCAGCGACTCGCGGACAACCAGGCTTTTTTTCACACCGTGATCGGTGCAATAGCGTTCGAGTGCAGATTCAACGGCAGAGTCGAGACGAACGGTCAGGGTCATGGCGGATTCTTTAAAATACAGACGCACCGATTGTATTACAACCGGTGGGTGGACGTGTCCTGGCGACCCCTCACTCCACCGCTTTCACCATGTCCTCGATCACCTTCTTCGCGTCGCCGAAGACCATCATGGTCTTGTCCATGTAGAACAGTTCGTTGTCCAGGCCGGCGTAGCCTGCGGCCATCGAGCGCTTGTTGACGATGATGGTCTTGGCCTTGTAGGCCTCCAGGATCGGCATGCCGTAGATGGCGCTGCCCTTGGTG
>JANNEI010000201.1:0-12529 GCA_031378565.1 Burkholderiales bacterium | reverse complement strand
GATGGAAGTCGTCGAATGGGTGCTGGCCGGCCAGGTGCAACAAGACATTGTCGGGCTCATCAACGTCGCTGGCGGCAAGGCGGTGGGCCTGACCGGCCGCGACGGCGGGCTGATCCGCGCGCGCAAGCTGAAGATGGTCGACCACAAGGACCCGAGCAAGGTGCACGACGTCGGCAACGTCGGCGAGATCGAGTCCATCGACCCGAGCGTCGTGATGGCGCTGCAGGACGACCAGTTCATCCCGGTCATCTCGCCGCTGGGCTTCGGCAGCAACAACGAGAACTACAACATCAACGCCGACGTGGTGGCCGGCAAGCTGGCCGAGGTGCTGAAGGCCGAGAAGCTGATCATGCTGACCAACATTCCGGGCGTGCTCGACAAGGCCGGCAAGCTGCTGACCAACCTGAGCGCGCGCGAGATCGACGAGTTGTTCGCCGACGGCACCATCAGCGGCGGCATGCTGCCGAAGATCGCGTCGGCGCTGGACGCGGCGAAGAACGGCGTCAACACCGTGCACATCATCGACGGCCGCGTGCCGCACGCGATGCTGCTGGAGGTGCTGACGGAGCAGGCCTACGGCACGATGATCCGGTCGCATTGAGCCCGAAACGATCTCCCCGCGTGGCTCGGGGAATGACAGCAGACGCGCGAGCACCGCGCGTCTGGCTGTTCGACCTGGACAACACGCTGCACGACGCATCGCACGCCGCGTTCGTCCCCACCAACCAGGCGATGAGCGACTACATCGCGACGCACCTCGATCTGAGCTTCGAGGATGCCTGCGCCTTGCGCTCGCATTACTGGCGCCGTTACGGCGCAACCCTGCTCGGGCTGGTGCGACACCACGGCGTGAAGGCGGCGCACTTTCTGGAGCAGACGCATTTGCTTCCGGGGCTCGAAGACCGCTTGCGTTGCAGCGCCCACGACCGCGCCGCGCTGAAGCAATTGCCCGGGCGCAAGTTCATCCTGACGAATGCGCCGCGCGCCTACGCGACGCGCGTGCTCGACCGCTTGCGGTTCACCGGCTGTTTCGACGGCGTGATCTGCATCGAGGACATGACGATGTTCGGCCAGCACCGGCCCAAACCCGATGCGCGCATGTTCCGCCACCTTCTGGCGCGTCTGAAAGTACCGGCGCACCGCTGCGTGCTGGTCGAGGACACGCTGGACCACCAGCGGTCCGCGCGGCGCGTGGGCATGCGCACTGCGTGGATGCAACGCTACCTTCGCGGACCCGCCGCCGGCCCGCAAAAAGCCGCAGAAGTTGGTGTTCACCCTTGCCGAAAGCCCCCATACGTGTGTGCCAGAATCAAGCGGATACAAACGCTCAGATCACTGTGGTGCACGCGCAATGACTTCCCGCTCTGACGACGCCCCGCAGGACGAACCTGACGCCGCCACCGACATCTCAGCCCCCGCAACCAAAGGCCCGGTTCGCAAGCGCCCCAAGCCCGGCGAGCGCCGCGTGCAGATTCTGCAGACGCTGGCCTCGATGCTTGAACAACCCGGTGCCGAGCGCATCACCACCGCCGCGCTGGCCGCGAAGCTCGACGTCAGCGAAGCCGCGCTGTACCGTCACTTCGCCAGCAAGGCGCAGATGTTCGAAGGGCTGATCGAGTTCATCGAGCAAACGGTTTTCACGTTGGCCAACCAGATCAACGAACGCGAAACCTCGGGTGCCGTGCAGGCGGAAAAAATCGTCACAGTGTTGCTGCAGTTCGGTGAAAAAAATCCGGGCATGACGCGCGTGATGGTGGGCGATGCGCTGGTGTTCGAGAACGACCGGCTGGTCACCCGCATGAATCAGTTCTTCGACCGCATCGAGTCGCAACTTCGGCAGAGTCTGCGCATGGCCGCCGAGGCGGCCGGGTCCGCCACTCCGACGGTCGACGCGAACGCGCAGGCCTCGGCGATCACCTCGTTTGCTGTCGGCCGTTTGCAACGCTATGCGCGAAGCGGTTTCAAGCGCAGCCCGACCGAGTACCTCGACGTCGCCTTGCAGTTGCTGGTGGCCTGAGCCGCGCAGCGAAGCACCTGCGAAGCTGTGCAGCGAAGTCGGCTCGCGAAGGCCAGTGCCGAAGGTCCGAGTGACCTCTGGCGTGCAGGCCTGAGCCTCGACGCAGCGAAGCACCTGCGAAGCTGTGCAGCGAAGTCGGCTCAACTCAGGCCTGCTCTGCGCAGTCGACACGGGCCCTTCAGTGCGGCCTGAGCACTTGCGGTTTGTCAGTGTTCAGATCGGCACGCAGACGCTGACCCTGCTGCCCGAGAAGGCCGCCTTCCTGCCCGACAGAGCCACCCTGCTGGTGGCCGATGCGCACATCGGCAAGGCCGTCAGTTTTCGCGCGCTGGGCGTGCCGGTGCCGCGTGGCACCACCACCGAAACGCTCGATCTGTTGAGCACGCTGGTGGCACGCCACGGCGCACGCCGCATCGTCTTCCTCGGTGACTTTCTGCACTCGGCGCGTTCGCACGCTGCGGCCACGCTGGCCGCGCTGGCGCGCTGGCGTGAACGGCACGCCGCACTCGAACTCACGCTGGTGCGCGGCAACCACGACGACCGTGCCGGCGACCCGCCCGCCGCGCTCGGCATCGAGGCGATCGACGAGCCGTTGCGGTTCGGCGGCCTGGCGCTGTGCCATCACCCGAAAGCGCGACCCGACAGCTACGTGCTGGCGGGGCACATCCACCCGTGCGTGAACCTCGCCGGCCGCGCGCGCGACCGCTTGCGGCTGCCGTGCTTCTGGTTCGGCGAACAGGTCGGTGTGCTGCCGGCCTTCGGCGCTTTCACCGGGATGCACGCGGTGAAACCCGCGCCCGGGGATCGGCTGTTCGTGGTCGCCGGCGATACCGTCAACCCGCTTCCTTGACGGGCTCACAGCAGGCCTGACCCCAAGCGTCTGATCCACAAGAGGGCGGGCGTGTGTGGGGGTCTCCGGGCTGACGTTCACGAAGCGTGCGAACGCCAGGCGCGCGCTCGACGTGCGCAGCGACCGCTACACTCTTTGCCTTCGTTTCAAACGGCCCCGCGCTAGCCTCCGAATGTCCCCGTCTACCGACCCGCTGCTGCACCTGATGACCCGCGCCGAGGCGCTGCTGGGGCGTCTGGAAGCGGTGTTGCCGCACCCTTTGACCGCGCCGGACTGGTCAGCGTCGATCGCGTTTCGCTACCGCAAGCGCGGTGGTTCGGGTTGGATCGAAGCGGTGCGCCATGTGTCGACCATCCGGCTGTCCGATCTGGTCGAGGTCGAGCCGCAAAAGCAACGACTGTTGCGCAACACCGAGCAGTTCGTCGCCGGCCTGCAAGCCAACAACGTGCTGCTGACTGGCGCGCGCGGCACAGGCAAGAGCTCGCTCATCAAGGCCTGCCTGAACGAGTTTGCAGGGCGTGGCCTGCGGCTGATCGAGGTCGACAAGACCGATCTGGTCGACCTGCCCGACATCGTCGATCTGGTGGCCGAGCGGGCCGAGCGCTTCATCGTGTTTTGCGACGACCTCAGCTTCGACGAAGGCGAGCCCGGCTACAAGGCGCTGAAGTCCATCCTCGACGGCTCGATCTCGCAGGCGTCCGACAACCTGCTGATCTACGCCACCAGCAACCGCCGCCATCTGCTGCCCGAGTACATGGCCGACAACCTGACCTACAAGCACCTGGAAAACGGTGAAGTGCACCCCGGCGAGGTGGTGGAAGAAAAGATTTCGCTGAGCGAACGTTTCGGCCTGTGGGTCAGCTTTTATCCGTTCAGCCAGGACGAGTACCTGGCCATCGTGGCGCAATGGCTGCGCGGCTTCGACGTGTCTGAAGAGGCCATCGTCACGGCGCGCCCCGAGTCGCTGGTGTGGGCGCTGGAACGCGGCTCGCGTTCGGGGCGGGTGGCATTCCAGTTCGCCAAGGACTACAGCGGAAGGCATCACGCGTGAGCGTGTTGGCAGCACCGCGCCGTCCGGTGGACGTCGAAGAATCGGAGTCGCGCCGTCCGGTGGACGTCGCGGTGGGCGTGCTGATCGACGACAGCGGCCGCTTCCTGCTCACCTCGCGCCCCGCAGGCAAGGTCTACGCGGGGTACTGGGAGTTTCCGGGCGGCAAACTGGAGGCGGGCGAGACGGTGGAGCACGCGCTGAAGCGCGAGCTGCATGAAGAACTGGGCATCAGCATCGGCGCGGTTCAGCCCTGGAAGATCGAGTTGATGGACTACCCACACGCCCGCGTGCGCCTGCACTTCTGCAAGGTGTTCGAGTGGGCCGGCGAGTTCGAGATGCGCGAGCGTCAAGCCATGGTCTGGCAGACGCTGCCGGTGGCGGTGGTGCCGGTGCTGCCGGGGACGATCCCGGTGCTCAGGTGGTTCGCGCAAGAGCGCGGTTTCGAAGGCGCGACGCACGAGGGCTGATTGCTACACTGCCGCGCATGGATTGGCTCGATGAAGTGAAGTGGGACGCGCAGGGCCTGCTGCCCGTGATTGCACAGGAGGTCGGCAGCAACGACGTGTTGATGTTTGCCTTCATGAACCGCGAGGCACTGCTGAAGACAGCCGAATCGGGCGAGGCGGTGTACTGGAGCCGGTCGCGCAACCGCCTGTGGCACAAGGGCGAGGAGTCGGGCCACACCCAGACGGTGCACGAGATGCGGCTGGACTGCGACAACGACGTGCTGCTGCTCAAGGTCACCCAGCAAGGGCATCAACCCGGCATTGCGTGCCACACCGGCCGACACAGTTGTTTCTTTCAGCTTTACAAGGACGGCGGCTGGCACACCACAGAGCCGGTCTTGAAAGACCCGACTTCGATCTACAGATAGGCGGCACGAATGAGTGCGAATCATGAACGGCAATGACACGCTGGCCCGCCTGGCCGAAGTGATCGAGGCGCGCAAGGGCGGCGACCCCGACAAGAGCTACGTGGCGCGTCTGTTCCACAAGGGGACGGACGCGATCCTCAAGAAGATCGGCGAGGAAGCCACCGAAACCGTGATGGCCTGCAAGGACGGCGATCGGCAGAAGATCGTCGGCGAGGTGGCCGACCTGTGGTTTCACTCGATGCTGGCGCTCAGCGCCTTCGGCTTGAAGCCCGCCGACGTGCTGGTCGAACTGGAGCGCCGCGAGGGCCTGTCGGGCCTCGAAGAATTTGCGGCGCGCAAGGCCCAACAACGAGAAGGAGAAGAGCGATGAACGAGGTGATATCAGCGGACGGCTCGGTTTCCGACCCGCACCCGAATCTGACCCTGCTGACCCATGTGCTGTACGGGCTGCACACCCTGTCGTGGTTTTCCGCCGGCATCTTTTCGGTGATCGCGATCATCATCAACATCATCAAGAAGCCAGATCTGCCGAACGACTTCTTCCGCAGCCACTTCCGCTGGCAGTCGCGCAGTTTCTGGTTCACGCTGTTGTGGCTGTTGCTGGCCTCGCCGCTGTGGATCATCGTGATCCCGGGCTGGATCGCCTACATGCTGATCGGCCTGTGGTACCTGTACCGCTTCATCCGCGGCTGGTGGAATTTCGCCGATCACAAGCCGATGCCGCTGCCCATCACCTGAGCCGCAACATGCCATGAGCCACGACCCGAACTGCCTGTTCTGCAAAATCGTTGCGGGCCAGATTCCGAGCCGCAAGGTGTTCGAAGACGACGACCTGTTCGCCTTCCACGACATCCACCCGTGGGCTCCGGTGCATTTCCTGATGGTTCCCAAACTGCACATCGCCACGCTGTCCGATGTGACGCCCGAGCACGAGCGCGTGCTGGGCAAGATGCTGGTGCTGGCACCGAAGCTGGTGGCAGAACTGGGGGTGAGCAACGGGTTTCGATGCGTCATCAACACCGGCAACGATGGCGGTCAGGAGGTGTACCACCTCCACATGCACGTCATGGGTGGGCCGCGGCCCTGGTTGAAGGGCTGACCTAGACTCGGTCAACTGTCGTTTGGAGAAAAATCATGGGTTCATTCAGCGTCTGGCACTGGTTGATCGTGCTGCTGATCGTGGTACTGGTGTTCGGCACCAAGAAGCTCAAGAACATGGGCGCTGACCTGGGCGGTGCGGTGAAGGGCTTCAAGGACGGGGTGAAGGACGGCGGTGCCAGTGCCGATGCGGCCACCGCTGCCAATGCCGCCAACCCGCAGGTGACTGCCAAGCAAGCCACCGATGCCAACACCGTCGACGTGGAAGCCAAGACCAAGTCGTGAGCGGGTCGGTGCTGGCTCTCGCCGCCAGGCCAGGATTTCCCAGCGGGGGAAGGAGTCGGCGCTGCGCCTGCCCACATCCCGGCCTTCCCCCAGGAGGGGGAGGAGGAAAGGGTGCGCTTTGCGCATGAATCATGATTGACTTCGGCTTCGACAAGATTGCGCTGATCGGCGCGGTGGCGCTGATCGTCATCGGGCCGGAGCGGCTGCCCAAGGTCGCCCGAACCGTGGGCCACCTGATCGGCAAGGCGCAGCGCTATGTGTCCGACGTCAAGGCCGAAGTGAGCCGCTCGATCGAGCTCGAAGAACTCAAGAAGATGAAGACCACCTTCGAGGACGCGGCCCGCAATGTCGAGCAGACGGTCTCGAACGAGATCAACCAGACCACGTCCGACCTGCACCAGACCTGGAACGACACCTCCACCCTGCTGCCGCCGAACAGCGGCCAGCACGACGACCTGCGACCCCCACTCGAGTACAAGAATCCGAAGAAGAAGTGGCGCCTCAAGCGCGGGGCCATGCCCCAGTGGTACAAGCAGCGCCACGGCATTCGGGGCAAGGCGCAGTCGGGCGCGGCCCGGGTGGCACGCTTTCGCCCACAGCGAGTCGCATGAGACCGCACGGCCGCCATGGACCCGAGGGGTCCACTTCGTGGCCCGTGGGCGCACACGCCGCAGTGCGCAGCGCGGAGTCGCCTGGTGAGCGCTGATGATCCGAAGCCCGACGAACTCGCGGGGACCGAGCAACCCTTCGTCACCCACCTCGTCGAGTTACGCGACCGGCTGATCCGCGCCGTCATCGCGATCGGCATCGGCTTCGCCGTGCTGTGCATCTGGCCCGGCCCCGGGCAGCTCTACGATCTGCTGGCCGCGCCGCTGGTGGCGCAGCTGCCGCCCGGTGCCACGCTGATCGCCACCAACGTGATTTCGCCGTTCGTGGTGCCGCTGAAGATCACGCTGATGGCAGCCTTCCTGCTGGCGCTGCCGGTGGTGCTGTATCAGGTGTGGGCCTTCGTCGCACCGGGCCTGTACACGCACGAGAAGAAACTGGTGTTTCCGCTGGTGCTGTCGAGCACCTTGCTGTTCCTGGTCGGGGTCGCGTTCTGCTACTTCTTCGTCTTCGGCCAGGTGTTCAAGTTCATCCAGGGCTTCGCACCGAAGAGCATCACTGCGGCACCTGACATCGAGGCCTACCTCGGCTTCGTGCTCACCATGTTCATTGCCTTCGGTGCCGCTTTCGAGGTGCCGGTGGTGGTGGTGGTGCTGGCCCGCATGGGGCTGGTCAGCATCGAGAAGTTGAAGGCGTTTCGAAGCTACTTCATCGTCATCGCGTTCATCATTGCGGCCGTCATCACGCCGCCGGACATCGTCTCGCAACTTGCGCTGGCGATCCCGATGGTGATCCTGTACGAGGTCGGCATCTGGGCGGCGCAGATTTTCATCAAGCACACGCAGGCCCCGGCAGAAGAAACCACCAGCCCGTAACGGGCCGTGCTCACTGCTCTTTTTGCAGCTGCGCCTTCGGACGCTGTGCCACCGTCACCTTCAACTCCAGCGCCTTGTCGCCACGCTGCACGCTGATGACAGCAGGTGCCAGCGGCTTCAACGAGGCCACGGCGTTGAGGAGTTGCGAGGTGTTGGTGACGGAGGTGTCGGCCACCTTGATCACCACGTCGCCCGGCCGCAGGCCGCCTTCGCTGGCCGGGCCGTTTTGCAGCACACCCGTGATCAGCACACCCTCTTTGACCGGCAGGTTGAAGGTGGCCGCGATCTCGGGCGTCAGGTCGCGCGGCTCGACGCCGATCCAGCCCCGCGTCACCATGCCGTCCTTGATCAGGCCTTCCATCACCAGCCGCGCCGTGCTGACGGGGATGGCAAAGCCGATGCCCAGACTGCCGCCGGTGCGCGAGTAGATGGCGGTGTTGATGCCCAGCAGGTTGCCTTGGGCATCGACCAGCGCGCCGCCCGAATTGCCGGGGTTGATGGCCGCGTCGGTCTGGATGAAGTTCTCGAAGGTGTTGATGCCGAGTTGGCTGCGACCGAGCGCGCTGATGATCCCGGAGGTCACCGTCTGCCCGACGCCGAACGGGTTGCCGATGGCGAGCACCACGTCACCCACCTGCAGGTTGTCGGTGCTGCCGAAGGTGATGCTGGGCAGCTTGTCGAGTTCGATCTTCAGCACCGCCACATCGCTGTCGGGGTCCGTGCCGACGACGCGCGCCTTCGCCTTGCGGCCGTCGGTGAGCATCACCTCGATGTCGTCGGCACCGTCGACCACGTGGTTGTTGGTGAGCAAGAAGCCATCGGGCGACACGATCACCCCCGAACCCAAGCCGACCTGAGCTTGCTGCTGCCGGCCGGGGTCACCGAAAAAGCGCCTGAAATTCGGGTCGTTGGCGTGCGGGTTGCGCGCCGGAACCTTGCTGGCGGTGATGCTCACGACCGCCGGCGAAGCGCGCTTCGCTGCAGCGCTGTAGCTGACCGGCGCGCCGCCGCTGCTGCTGGCCGCTGGTTGCACGCCGGGTGCCACCGCGCTGATCGACACCACGCTGGGCAGCAGGGCCCCCTGCCGACGCTGCACCCACTCGGGTTTGAGGGTGGCGACGACGAACAACACCGCCACCGACACGGTGACTGCTTGGGAGAAAATGAGCCAGGTTTTGCGCATGAAAGTGATTCGAATGATTCCGCGTTCCGAGTTGGATTCGTACCTGTTCAGCCTGCTGGAGGTCTCGCGCTTTCGCGATTATGGGCCGAATGGTTTGCAAGTTGAGGGCAAACCCGAGGTCTGCAAGATCGTCAGCGGCGTCACCGCCAGCCTGGCGTTGATCGAGGCGGCCATCGACGTCGGTGCCGACACGCTGCTGGTCCATCACGGCCTGTTCTGGAAGGGTCACGACGGACGCGTGACCGGCTGGCTGAAGCAGCGCCTGGAGCGACTGCTGGCGCACCGGATCAACCTGTTCGCCTTTCACCTGCCGCTCGACGCGCACCCTGAGTTCGGCAACAACGCTCAGTTCGGCGCGCGCATGGGCGTGGCAGCCGACGCGCGTTTTGGTGACCAGGACCTGGGCTTCATCGGCTCGCCGGCTGTGCCGACCAGCGCCGCTGCGCTGGCCGCAACGCTTCAGCAAATGCTGGGCCGCACACCGACCGTGGTGGCGGGTGACGGCCGGCAATTACGCCGCCTGGCCTGGTGCACCGGCGGCGCGCAGGGCTACTTCGAGGCCGCCATCGCCGCCGGTGCAGACGCTTTCGTCACCGGCGAAATCTCCGAACCGCAGGCGCACTGCGCCCGTGAAACCGGTGTCGCCTTCATCGCCTGCGGCCACCACGCCAGCGAACGCTTCGGTGCCGCCGCGCTCGGCACGCACCTGGCGCTGCGCTTCGGCATCGAGCACCGCTTCATCGAGATCGACAACCCGGCCTGACTGGCGCGGGCCGGTGGTCTGTGATCAGAAAGACAGATCGCAGAGTTTCAGGGTCCGCATGAACAGCGCGAGCGCTTGTGCCGGGTCCATCGGCTGGGTGCCGTCGAGCGGGTTGAACAACTCCGGCTCGGCATAACCGGTTTGCATTTGCGGCATCAGGCGCGGTGCCGACCCGATCACGTTGTAGAGCACGTGGAACGAGCAGTGTCGGTCGTCCTGCTCGATGCGCCCGGCCAGTGCATCGACGGTGTCGGGCGTGCCCTCCAGAAGCTGGCAGAAGCGCTCGCCGTCGAACACCAGAACCCCGCCGATGCCGGACACCCGGTTGTGCTCGCGGGCCTGGCGCAAAATGAGCCCGACATCGCGAGGTGGGGTGCTGGGCGCGAGGCGGCTGATGTACAGAAGGCGCTGGATCGGCAGCTCGAAGGGAATGGCGCTGGGCAACATGGCGGCAACGGTGTAGGAGAGCAGCGGTGCAATGTACAGACGAGACGACGCTTTCGATGTGTCCAAAGACACAACGCCTCCCAACGACGATCGCATGAAGCCAGCCACGGCGAACGTTCCGTGCCAGCAGTGCCCGCTGCGCGAGTTGCCGCTGTTCGTGCCCAACGACAGCGCCGAAGTGGCGCTGATCCAGTCGCTGAAGAAGCGCCAACTGGGCCAGCTGGCCGGTGAAATCATCATCCACGAAGGGCAGGCCGACGCGCCGCTGTTCACCTTGTTTTCCGGCTGGGCGTTTCGCTTCAAGACGCTCAGCGACGGGCGCCGCCAGATCCTGAACTTTCTGCTGCCGGGCGACTTCATCGGCGTGCAGCAGAAGATGACCGATGCCTCGCCGCACGGCGTCGAGGCGCTCAGCGATGTCAGCCTGTGTGTGTTCCAGCGCGACGCGCTGTGGGCGCTGCACCGCGCTGCACCGAGCATCGGCTTCGACATCACCTGGCTGGCGGCGCACGAAGAATCGCTGATCGACGACAACCTGCTGTCGGTCGGCCGGCGCAGCGCCGAGGAGCGCATCGCCACCTTGCTGATCCTGCTGTTCAAGCGCGTGGCTGCGCTGCTGCCCAACGGCGGGGCCGACGGCGTGCCGTTCCCGCCGACGCAGCAGCACATCGCCGACAGCCTCGGCCTGTCGCTGGTGCACACCAACAAGACGCTGCGCAAGCTGGAGCGGCGCGGGCTGCACCGCATCGAAGGCGGCAAGCTGTACCTGCGCGATGCCGGCGCGCTGGTCAAACTTGCCGACCTGTACGGCGACGGCAAGCCGAATCCGCGACCTTTGATCTGACGTTTCCGCAGGCGGCCAGGGCACAGGTTGCCCCCGCTTGCCGCGCTGCGACCGATCCCGTACGCTGGCGTTCTGCTACCGAGCGCCCCCGGGCCGACGACATGCGTCGTCCACCCCCCGAGGGGATGACGGAAAGTGGCAGAGCCACATTTCCTTGAGAGGAGGATCGACATGCCGTCAAGCCATCCCAACGCGATGCCGGGCGCTGGCCTCGCCGCCGCCGACATCGCGAAGATCCGCAGCCTGGCCTTCGTCGGCCAGACGGCCGCTGGCAAGACCAGCGTGATCGAGGCCTTGCTGGCCCAGGCGGGGGCGATCGGCGCGCCCGGCAGCGTCGAGCGCGGCAGCACGCTGTGCGACTTCGACCCGCTGGAGCGGCGCGCCCAGCACTCGCTCAAATCGACCGTGGTGCACTTCGATCACCAGGGCACGCGCATCCACCTGATCGACACGCCCGGCGTCGCCGACTTCGTGGGCCAGTCGATGACGGCGCTTGAAGCAGTGGACACCGCGGCCGTCGTCGTCAACGCGCAGGCCGGTGTCGAGATGATGACGGCGCGCATGATGGACTGGGCACAGCAGCGCCACCTGTGTCGCCTCATCGTCGTCAACAAGATCGACGCGCAGGGCGTCGACCTGGCCGGCCTGGTGGCGCAAATCCAGACGGCGTTCGGCAAGGAATGCCTGCCGCTGAACCTGCCCGCTGCGGGCGGCACGCGGGTGGTGGACTGCTTCTTCAGCCGCGAAGACGCGGCCGATTCACCCACCGATTTTTCGTCAGTCGAGCAGGCCCACCGTGCCCTGGTCGAGCAGGTGGTCGAGGTGGACGCGGCCTTCGTCGAGCGCTACTTGAACGACGGTGATGTGGACGCCGCCGAACTGCACGCGCCATTGGAACAGGCGCTGCGCGAAGGCCACCTGATTCCGATCTGCTTCGTCTCGGCGCGCAACGGTGCCGGCGTGGCCGAACTGCTGGACGTGATCGACCGGCTGCTGCCGAATCCGCTGGAAGGCAACCCGCCGCAGTTCTTCAAGGGCGAAGGCGCGGCAGCGAAGGAGCTGCACGCCGACCCCGACGCCGGCAAGCACGTGATCGCGCATGTGTTCAAGGTCACCAACGACCCTTACGTCGGCAAGATGGGCGTCTTTCGCATTCACCAGGGCACGGTCACGCGTGACAGCCAGCTCTACATCGGCGATGGCCGCAAGCCGTTCAAGGTCGGCCACCTGTTCATGCTGAAGGGCAAGGAGCATGTGGAGGTGGCGCGCGGCCTGCCCGGCGACATTTGCGCGGTGGCCAAGGTCGACGAGATGCATTTCGACGCGGTGCTTCACGACGCGGCGGAAGACGATCACCTGCACCTGCTGCCGCTGGATTTCCCGGTGCCGGTGCACGGCCTGGCGATCGAGCCGAAGCGGCGCGGCGATGAGCAGCGCATGTGGGAGGTGTTGCAAAAGCTGATCGACGAAGACCCGTGCCTGAAGGTCGAGCACATGCCCAGCACCAACGAGACGGTGGTGTACGGACTGGGCGAACTGCACCTGCGCACCCTGCTCGACCGCATGCAGGACACCTACAAATGCGAGGTCAGCACGCGCACGCCGCGCATCGCCTACCGCGAGACCATCACCGCAC
>JANNEI010000514.1:0-1561 GCA_031378565.1 Burkholderiales bacterium | reverse complement strand
CACCATCGTTTTCGATCTCGCCGCCGCAGCGCCTGGCGATCCAGTCGACGAAGTCGAGCACGTTGGACCAGCGCGCCGCAGCCAGCTTTTCGCTGTCCTCGCCGTCGTACAAATGCTTTTCGTAGTCCAGGTCTTTCAGCCAGCCGAGCAGCAGCACTTTCGCGTCTTCGGCGCCGGTGGTGTGGCGGGCGCGATATTCCAGGTCGTTGACGAAGCGGCCGAACTCGTGCAGCCCACCGATGGCGCGCGCGCTGATGGCGGTGCCCAGGCTCTGCGCGAACAGCGCCTCGAAAAGGCTGCTCTTCCAGCGCAACGCGAACTCACCGAGTTGCGTCAGCGTCTGCGTGCCGATGCCGCGCTTGGGCGTGGTGACGGCACGCAAAAACGCCGGGTCGTCGTCGCTGTTGACGAGCAGGCGCAGCCAGGCGCACAGGTCCTTGATCTCGGCACGGTCGAAGAAGCTCTGGCCGCCCGACACCTTGTACGGAATCGCCGCCTTGCGCAGCGCCTTCTCGAACACGCGGGCCTGGTGGTTGGCGCGGTACAGCACCGCGAAGTCTTTCAGTTCGACCTGCACGCCGCTGTTGTTGCCAATCTCGTTCACACCGTCGCCGCCCCCGCCACTCGCGCGCAACGCCTGGATGCGCGCCACCGTTCGCTCGGCTTCGTGCTCTTCGCCGTCGCACTCGACCACGCGCACCGGTTCGCCGTCGCCGAACGCGCTCCAGAGCTTCTTCTCGAACCGCTTCGGGTTGTTCGCGATCACATTGTTCGCGGCGCGCAGGATGTTGCCGGTGGAGCGGTAGTTCTGCTCCAGCGCAATCACCTTCAGTTCGGGATAGTCCTGCGGCAGCCGCTTCAGGTTGTCGATGGTCGCGCCGCGCCAGCCATAGATGCTCTGGTCGTCGTCGCCGACCGCGGTGAAAAGCGCCCGCTTGCCGACGATGGACTTCAGAAGCTCGTACTGGACCCCGTTGGTGTCCTGGTACTCGTCGACCAGCACGTAGCGCAAGGTGTTCTCCCACTTCGCGCGCACGGCTTCGTCGCGCAGCAGCAGCTTTTGCGGCAGCGCGATCAGGTCGTCGAAATCGACCGCCTGGTAGGCAGCCAGCCGCTCTTCGTAGCGGGCCATCACGCGGGCCGCCATGCGCTCGTCGTCGGTGCCTGCCGCAGCCTCGGCCTGCGCGCTGTTCAGGCCCTGGTTCTTCCAGGCGCTGATGGCCCACTGCCAGCGCCGCGCCAGCGCGTTGTCGGTGGACGCGCCAGCGTCTTTCAGAATCGCCAGCACGTCGTCGCTGTCGAGGATGCTGAACTTCTCTTTCAGGCCCAGCGCCGCGCCGTCGCTGCGCAGGATGCGCACCCCCAGCGAGTGAAAGGTGCTGACCACCAGGTGCTTGGCGGCGCGCGGGCCGATCAGCTCTTTCGCGCGCTCGCGCATCTCCTGCGCGGCCTTGTTCGTGAAGGTGATGGCCGCGATCTGCGTCGGCTCGTAGCCCGCCTGCAGCAGGCGAGCGATCTTGTGCACGATCACCCGCGTCTTGCCCGATCCCGCACCCGCCAG
>JANNEI010000171.1:0-6586 GCA_031378565.1 Burkholderiales bacterium | reverse complement strand
CCGAATGCGTTCGGTGCGCACGACCTGCACGGCCTGGTGTGGGAGTGGACCGACGATTTTTCGGCGCTGCTGGTGTCTGCCGACAACCGCGACCAGGGCGACCCGGACCGGCTGAAGTTCTGCGGTGCCGGTGCCTTGTCGATCAACGACCGCGAGAACTACGCCGTGCTGATGCGGGTGGCGCTGCTGTCGTCGCTGGAAGCCGCCGACGCCACCGCCAACCTCGGTTTTCGTTGTGCCCGCTGAAAGGAAATCGTGATGCACCGCTTCTTCGCCGTCGCCGTGATCTGTACTTCAGCCATCGCCGCGCAGGCCGGGCCCACGCCGCTGCCGCGGGACTCGATCTACCAATTCGAAGCGCCGCTGACCGACCAGTCCGGCCGACGCACGACGCTCGCCGCCAGGCGTGGCAACCCGCAGGTGGTGGTGATGTTCTACACCTCGTGCAAGTTCATCTGCCCGACCATCATCGACACCGTGCAGGACCTGGACCAAAAACTCGCGCCGGGTGAAAAGCCGCGCCTTGGCGTGCTGTTGATCAGCCTCGATCCGCAGCGCGACGGCCCGGCTGCGCTGAAGGCCGTTGCCGACAAGCGCGGCCTCGACCTCACCCGCTGGACGCTGGCGCAACCGCAGCCGGCCGACGTGCGCGCCATCGCCGGGCTGCTGGGTGTGCGCTACCGACCGCTGGCCGACGGCGAGTTCAACCACACCGGCGTTCTGGTGCTGCTGGACGCCGACGGGCGCATCGTCTCGCGCAGCTCGAAGACGAGTGGTGCGGTGGACCCGCAGTTCATGGCCCAGGTGCACGCGGCTCTGGCCAAACCCTGATCTTCGCGCGGGCCGCCCGCTGCGCTTGCCGCAGAATGCGGCGCATGAACTCGCCCCCCCACATCGCGGTTGTCGATGACGAAGCCGACATCACGCAACTGCTGGCTGGGTATCTGCACACCCACGGCTATCGGGTCAGCCAGTTGCACTCTGGCCGCGCATTGCTGTCGCTGATGGCCGCCGATGCGCCGGACCTGGTGCTGCTCGACCTCGGCCTGCCGGGAGAGGACGGCTTCGTGATCGCGCGGCAATTGCGCGAGCACTGGCGCTGCGGCCTGATCATCGTGACAGGGCGCGCAGATTCGGTCGACAAGGTGGTGGGCCTGGAAGTGGGCGCGGACGACTACGTGACCAAGCCGTTCGACCTGCGCGAACTGCTGGCGCGCATCAAGGCCGTGCTGCGGCGGATGGCACCGGGCGAGGCAGCGGCACCCGCGCTGACTGACGCTGCCGCGCAGCGCAGCAAGCTGCACTTCGCCGGCTGGCAGCTCGACACCGCGGCGCGTTGCCTGACCAGTCCGCAGGGTGACGAGGTGGCGCTGACCGGCGGAGAGTTCGGCCTGCTGTGCGCCTTTGCGCAGCACCCGGGCCGGGTGCTGTCGCGCGACTTTCTGCTGGAGCACACGCGCGGCCGCGAGGCCGGGCCATTCGACCGCACGATCGACGTGCAGGTGGGCCGGCTGCGCAAGAAGCTGGAGCCCGACACGGACGATCCGCAGATCATCAAATCGGTGCGCGGCGCGGGCTACATCCTGGTGCCGCCGGTCAGCGCGGACTGAAGACCGGGCGCACCCGCACACGCCCCCGCACAGGCACACGCACACGTACCAGTCCACGAACGCACCCCCGCCATGCCCCGCCCACCCCTGCCCGAGGGAATCGACGAACAAAGCGTTTTCCGCACGCTGTTCGCGGCCTATCCGGACGCGCTGATCGTTGCCGATGCCAGCGGCGCGATCGTGCTGGCGAACCCGGCGGCGGCCGCCTTGCTCGACTATTCCATCGACGAACTGACGGCGCTGAACGTCGATGCGCTGGTGCCCGACGGCATTCGGCCGCGGCACGCCTCGTACCGCGCGGCGTATGGCCACAGTCCGCGCGCGCGGCCGATGGGCACCGAGATGGAACTGGTGGCCAAGCGGCGCGACGGCTCGGTGGTGATGGTCGAAATTGCGCTCAGCCCATTGCAAAGCCACGGCCTGCCGCTGGTGGTGGCGGCCATCCGCGGCATCGGTGCGTACCCGCGCGTCAAGCAGGCCCTGCAACGTGCCCGCTACAGTGAACACCTGGCCCAGCTCGGTCGGCTGGCGGTCGACTCGCGCGACCCGCAGATGCTGCTCGAGCGGGTGCCCGCCATCGCTGCCGAAGCCCTGGAGGTCGAGCTGGCCGTGGTCTTCTTGCTGGAGCCTGACCGCCAGCACTTCCGCGTGGCCAGTGGTGTGGGGCTGCTGCAAGGCGAGACCGTCGGCAGCCTGGTGGCGAACCGGCCCGACACGCCGCCGGGCTTCGCGCTGGCCGCAGCGCAGCCGGTGATCGTTGCCAATTACCGCAGCGAGCGGCGCTTCACCGTGCCGCCTGCCTACCTGAGCGCCGACCTGTTGAGCGGCCTGGCGGTGCCGCTGTCTGACCGCAAAAGAATCATCGGCGTGCTGGCGGTGCGCTCGCTGGCCGTCAAGCGCTTTGGCGACGACGAGCTTCGCTTTCTGGAATCGCTGGCCAACCTGCTGGCCACCAGCGTGCAGAGAGCCCAGTCCGAGGAAGCCCTCAGCCATGCGCAGCGGCTGGAAAGCGTCGGCCAGTTGACCGGCGGCATTGCCCACGATTTCAACAACCTGCTGACCGTCATCCAGGGCAATTTGCAGGTGCTCGAAGAGCTGCCCGCGCTTGCCGACGACACCTGGGGCCAGCACCTGGTGGCCTCGGCCGGTCGCGCCACCAGACGCGGTGCCGAACTGACGGGCAAGCTGCTCGCTTTTTCACGCCGGCAAGTGCTGCAACCGACCGCGGTGGACGTGAGCCTGCTGCTGAATTCGCTGGCCGACATGCTGCGCCGAACGCTGGACCAGCGAATCCGGATCGATGTCGAGGCCCCCGATCGGCTGCCGGTGCTGGCCGACGCGGGGCAGCTCGAATCGGCGTTGCTGAACATTGCCATCAATGCACGCGACGCGATGCCCGACGGCGGCCTGCTGCGGTTTCGGGCCGAGCGCTTCGCGGCCTTGCCAACCACGGTTCACAACGAGCCTGCAGAACCATTTCAGCCGGTCGCGCCCGGCGAGGCGGATGGCGGCTTCGTCGCCATCGCGATCACCGACACCGGCAGCGGCATGCCCGACGAGGTGAAGGAGCGCGCCTTCGAGCCCTTCTTCACCACCAAGGAAGCCGGCCGCGGCACCGGCCTGGGCTTGAGCACCGTCTATGGTTTCGTCAAGCAGTCGCGGGGTGCCATCACCCTCGACAGCAGCCCCGGGGCGGGGACCACGCTGACCCTGTACATCCCGCAGCCGCTGACCGACGACGCGCAGGCGCACGAGGATGTCGACCCGAGCCAGACCGTGCCACCCGGACTCGGCGTGCTGCTGGTGGAGGACGACCTCGAAGTGCGCGCTGTCGTGGCGACTTTTCTGGACACGCTGCGCTGCAAGGTGACGCTGGCCGCCAGCGGCGAGCAGGCGATGCTGGCGTTGAGCACTGGGGCCACGTTCGACCTGCTGCTGACGGACATCGCGCTGGGTGCCGGCATGCGCGGCACCCAGTTGGCGGCGCAGGCGCAACTGCGATTCCCGACAATGGCGGTGCTGCTGGTGTCGGGCTTCTCGTCGGAACTGCTGGCGGCCGACCGCGACTCGCCGCCCGCCTGGGACCTGCTGCGCAAACCGTTCACCCGAGACGAACTGGCACGCGCCATCGCGCGGGTGGTCAAGTAGCTTGCTGATTGGCGATGAAGCTCAGCTTGAGTCACGTCCGCCCCCTCACCCCAACCCTCTCCCCCGATTACGGTGGAGAGGGAGCCGGCTGCCCCCTCTCCCGCTTGCGGGAGAGGGTTGGGGTGAGGGTCCGTGCGGGCCGTCGATGCACCGAGCTGAATGTCATCGCGACTCAGGCGTAGCTCATTGAAGCGTGGGCGGCGGCGTGAGGTAGCGCTGCACGAAGGCAGACAGCGCGGCCACATCCGGAATGCGCACGTCGCGCCGTCCCTTTTCAGCGAAGGCGATCACCTTGGCGCGCGCCAGTTTCGACAGCGAACGGCTCACGGTCTCAAGCGTCATGCCCAGGTAGTTGCCGATCTCGGCCCGCGTCATGCGCAGCGTGATCTGGTCGTTGCGCAGGCCGCGCCCGGCAAGCGACTCGGCCCAGTAGCGCAGGAAGTCGGCCACCCGCGCATCGGCCGGCAAGGTGCAGACCGACATCAGCGAGTCGCGGTCGCGCGCGATCTCGCGGCTCATCGCTTCGTGCAGCATCGTCAGCAGACCTCGCTGATCGAACGAGGCGGCCAGCAGCGTGTCGTAGCGGATCACCCAGACCTCGCCGATGTCCATCGCGACCGCGTCGCAAGAGTACTGGCCGTGCGCAATGCCGTCGAAGCCCAGCCAGTCGCCGCGGAACTTCAGGCCGACCACCTGCTCGCGCCCGTCGGGCGACTGGTTGACGATCTTGAAGAACCCCGAGTTCAGGATGTAGAGGTTGCTGAAACGCTCACCGACCTGGTAGATCACATCGCCCGCGTGCACCACCCGCCGCTGTGGAACAAGCGTCTCGATCAGCAATTGCAAGGTGTCGGCGATGGACTGGTTGACAGCCACACCGGGCCGGGCCAGGGCACCGCAGCGGGGGCCTGGCGTGGGCGTGAAACCGGCAATGCCAGCCGGGCCGGCACCGATGGTGGCGTGTGGCGTCGTTTGGGATGCAGCTTGAAAGGTGGCGGCGTTCAGCATGGTGGTCTCCTGTGGGTGTGCGGCGTTTCCATGCAGGCCATCCTGGCCGTCGCGAGACAACGCTGTGACAACGGCGTGCGTCACTGGGTAACACCGGCCAGTGGCGAGTGAACGCTGTGTGAATGCGGTGTGTCCGCCGTGTGTCGATGCCAGTCGCCGCACGTGTGGACGCAGGCAATGCAAGCCGCCTTGATGCGCGTCAATGCGCACGCGGCCCGCGTCGCTAGTCTTCCATCACGGTGCAAGCGTCGTTCGTTCGTGCACCGACCACGCCGCATGGACCTTCACCCCGCAACGCACCGCAGCAATGTGGCATTCGACCGCCTTTCGTCGCTCGACGCCGGGGCGCTGATGGCCAACGCGCGCGCCCTGCAGCTTGCCGCGGCCGCCGGCCAGGTCCAGGTGTCGCTGCGAGGCAAGAAGCTCGGCCTGCTGTGCGAGGTCGACACTGCCGACGCCGCCATGTTGTTCCGCGGTGCCGCCGAGGCTCTGGGTGCGCACGTGGCGCACATCCGGCCAAGCCTGTCGGGGCTGAGCACGCCGCAGGAGGTGCGCCACACGGCGCGCATGCTGGGCCGGCTGTACGACGCGGTGGAGTGTCAGGACATGGCAGCCGACCTCGTGCAGCTGGTGGGCGCGGACGCCGGCGTGCCGGTGTATGACGGCGCAGCATCACCCACCCACCCGACCGCCAGGCTCGCTGAGTTGCTCGACGGCGAAAACACATCGTCCAACGACAAGCGACGCTTCGTGCTGCAGGCGGTGCTGCTGAACAGCATTGCCTGAACCCACTACGCCAGCCAAAGGATTCGTCATGCAAGCTCTCGTTTACAACGGCCCCGGACAACGAACTCTCGAAGACCGCCCGAAACCGGCCGTTCAGTTGCCCACCGATGCCGTCGTCAGAATCACCAAGACGACGATTTGTGGAACGGACCTGCACATCCTGAAGGGCGACGTGGCGACGTGCTTGCCGGGAACCATCCTCGGCCACGAAGGCGTGGGCATCGTCGATGCGGTGGGGGCTGGCGTCACCACCTTCAAGGCCGGCGATCACGTGTTGATCTCGTGCATCAGCGCCTGTGGCCGCTGCGAGCCTTGCCGCAAGGGCATGTATTCGCACTGCACCACCGGCGGCTGGATTCTGGGCCACCGCATCGACGGCACGCAGGCCGAGTTCGTGCGCATTCCGCATGCCGACACCAGCCTGCATCCGATTCCGATGGGCTCGCAGGGCGCAGAGGAAGACGCGCTCGTGATGCTCAGCGACATCCTGCCGACGGGCTTCGAGTGTGGCGTGCTGAACGGCAAGGTCCAGCCGGGCTGCACCGTGGCCATCGTCGGCTCCGGGCCAATCGGGCTGGCGGCGCTGCTGACGGCGCAGTTCTATGCGCCGTCCGAAATCATCATGATCGACCTGGACGAAAACCGGCTGTCCGTGGCGAAGCGGTTCGGTGCCACCGCCACCGTCGACAGCAGCCACGGCGACGCCGCGCAGCAGGTGATGAAGCTGACCGGCGGGCGCGGCGTGGACACGGCCATCGAAGCGGTCGGCATCCCCGCCACCTTCACGCTGTGCGAGGACATCGTGGCAGCGGGCGGCACCATTGCCAACGTCGGCGTGCACGGCTGCAAGGTCGACTTGCACCTGGAGCGGCTGTGGTCGCACAACGTGACCATCACCACCCGGCTGGTCGACACGGTCTCGATTCCAATGCTGCTAAAGACCGTCAATTCCAAGAAGATTAACGCAAAGCAGTTAATCACACACCACTTCAAGCTCGACCAGATCCTGCAAGCCTACGATACGTTTGGCAAAG
>JANNEI010000103.1:0-5886 GCA_031378565.1 Burkholderiales bacterium | reverse complement strand
GTTGTTGACGCTGCAGGCAGCGTGATCCGCGGTGTCAGGCCGCGGCCTTCAGCGTTTGCTTTCAGCGCGGGTTGCGAGCGGCGCTGCGCAGCCAGCTGGGGGGCTGGAACCAGCCCTTGGCAGCTGCGGCACCGGCCTGCGATTCAATCGCCTCGCCGTGCGTCGAAAAGCCGAAACCAGACGTGTCCCGAGCCCAGGCGGTGTCTTGCGCGGTATGGCCCGGCACCGGCGGCACATCGGCCGTGCTGGTCGCCACGCCGGCCTGCACGAATTGACGCGCCAGTGACCGCAACTCCGAGTCGCCGAGGGCCTCGCACACCCACAATGCCTCGCGCGCCTCGTGCTCGTTTTTCAGCATCCTTCCCACGTCCACCCCTTCGCCGAGATGGCGCAGCAGGCCGAAGTGGATGCGCGTGGCGAGGCGAAGGCGGGTGGAGGTGTTCAAGGGCAATCCCGGATGATTTCGAGTATCTTGAAACAGGGTGCATCGAGGCACCACCCCCAGTAACAGGGGCCGGCGCACGCAGGCCCGCAAAGTGAGGCATTTGTCATGATTCCCGACCACGTCACCCTGGTGGAAGTGGGCCCACGCGACGGTTTGCAAAACGAAAAGCAACCGTTGTCCGCCCAGCACAAGATCGAACTGGTGCACCGGCTGCAGGCGGCCGGCCTGCGCGAGATCGAGGTCACCAGCTTCGTCAGCCCGAAGTGGGTGCCGCAGATGGCCGACAACGCGGAAGTGATGGCGGGTGTGCAGCGCAAGGCCGGGGTTCGCTATTCGGTGCTGACGCCGAACATGAAAGGCCTGGAGGCGGCGCTGGCGCTGCCGCCTGAATGCCGTCCGGACGAGATCGTGGTGTTCGCCGCCGCCACCGAGGCATTCAGCCAGCGCAACATCAATTGCAGCATCGAGACCAGCATCGAGCGTTTCCAACCGGTGGTGCAGGCCGCGCACCAGCACGGCATCAAGGTGCGCTCGGCGCTGTCGTGCGCGCTGGGCTGCCCGTACCAGGGCGAGGTGTCGGCCGACGAGGTCGAGCGCGTGGTGCTGCTGCTGAAGGGCATCGGCGTCGACCATCTGGGCATCGCCGACACCATCGGCGTGGGCACGCCCAAACGGGCGCAGGCCGTGATGGAGCGGGCGTTGAGCCACTTCCCAGTGGCCGAGATCAGCGGCCACTTCCACGACACCTACGGCCAGGCGCTGGCCAACATCTACGCCTGCCTGGAGATGGGCATCCACACCTTCGACGCCAGCGTGGCGGGCTTGGGCGGCTGCCCGTACGCCAAGGGCGCGACCGGCAACGTGGGCACCGAAGACGTGTTGTTCATGCTCAACGGGCTGGGCATCGAGACCGGTGTCGACATCGACACGCTGGTCGACGCAGCCGCGTTCATTTCGGGCGTGCTCGGGCGGAAGCCCGTGTCGCGCTCGGGCAATGCGCTGCTGGCCAGGCGGGCACGCAGCGAAGCCGTGGCGTGATGACAAACTGATGGCAACTTGATCGCCACGTGATGGCACTGCCCAGCCCCTGCATCGACGTGTGCCGCATGCACACCGCCACCGGCTGGTGCGAGGGCTGCGGTCGCACGCTCGACGAGATCGCCGGCTGGTCGAGCATGCAGGACCGTGCCAGGTGGCTGGTCTGGAAGCAGCTGCCGGAGCGGCGGGCGCGCCTGAAGCCGCTGCTGGACGCGGCAGGGCCGGCCGAAGGAAACGCCGAATGAAGCAGATCGACTTCTACTTCGACCCGATCAGTCCGTACGCCTTTCTGGCCTTCGAGCGGCTTCCGCAGGCGCTCGAAGGATTGAGCTACCACGTGGTGTACCGGCCGACCCTGTTCGCCGGGCTGCTCAAGCACTGGGGGCAAAAGGGCCCGGCCGAGATCGAACCCAAACGCGCCTGGACCTTCAGGCAAGTTCACTGGCTGGCGCACCGGCACGGCATCGATCTGCAGACGCCTGCGCAGCACCCGTTCAACCCGCTGGCCCTGCTGCGGCTGGCGGTTGCCTGCGCCCCGCCGGGCGGCACGCCGAACCGGTTTGTCTGCGAGCAGATCTTTCGCCACGCGTGGCGCGGCGGCTTCGACGCGAACGACGCGGCGCGCCTGGCCGCACTCACCGCCCGGCTGGCACCCGCGCGCGACCCGGAGGGTGCAGAGGTGAAGCAGGCCCTGAAAGACGCCACCGTGCGTGCGGTCGAAAACGCCATCTTCGGCGTTCCCACCCTGCAGGTCGATGGCCGCCTGTTCTGGGGCCACGACGCCCTGGAGATGCTGGCGGCCTGCCTGCGCGGCGACCCGTGGTTCGACACCGGCGTCTGGGACGCCGAGGGTGCAAGCCGCCCCGGAATTCAGCGGCCGGCTTGACCTGGCGCAAAGTTGCGACGCGCCAATGGCGCACGATCAACGGCGTGGGCTGTCGTGTCGAAGGCCTGGTCCAAGGCCCCGCGACAGTTGACGCTCGATTGGCGTCGGAGTAGCGTTGTTCTCGCCACGCAGATCGACCGCCCGTGGGTGCACGCCCACATCCAACTCACCGGAGAAACTCCATGGAACTGGAACTGGCCAAGCGCATCGCGAGCCACCCGAAGTATCAGGAGCTCAAACGCAAACGCACCCGCTTCGGCTGGTGGCTGACGCTGGCGATGATGGTCGTGTACTACGGCTTCATCCTGCTGGTGGCGTTCAACAAGGAGTTCCTGTCGCAGCGGCTCGGCGACGGCGTCATGACGGTCGGCATTCCGGTCGGCTTCGGCGTCATCGTGTTCACCATCCTGATCACCGCCGTCTATGTCAGGCGCGCGAACAGCGAGTTCGACGACCTGACCGCCGCCCTGGCCAAGGCGGTGCTGAAATGAGCCGCCCGACCACCCCGCTGCGCGCCCCCATGGCTGACAACACGCGCCGCACGTTGACCCTGGCCGTGCTGTTCGGCGTGTCTGCTGCGGTTTACGCGGCGGGTGCCGACCTTGGCCAGGCGCAAAAACAGGCCACCAACTGGACCGCGATCAGCATGTTCGCGATCTTCGTGGTGTTCACGCTGTTCATCACCAAGTGGGCCGCGTCCAAGACCAAATCGGCGGCCGATTTCTACACCGCCGGCGGCGGCATCACCGGCTTCCAGAACGGCCTGGCGATTGCCGGCGACTACATGTCCGCGGCCTCGTTCCTGGGCATCTCGGCGGCGGTGATGGCCAGCGGCTTCGACGGGTTGATCTACTCGATCGGCTTCCTGGTCGGCTGGCCGGTCATCACCTTCTTGATGGCCGAGCGCTTGCGCAACCTGGGCAAATTCACTTTCGCCGACGTGGCGGCGTTTCGTTTCAAGCAGGCCCCGGTGCGCATCTTCGCGGCCTCCGGCACGCTGGTGGTGGTGGCCTTCTATTTGATCGCGCAGATGGTCGGCGCAGGCCAACTCATCAAGCTGCTGTTCGGCCTGGAGTACTGGATCGCGGTCGTCATCGTCGGCTCGTTGATGATGGTGTACGTGCTGTTCGGCGGCATGACGGCGACCACCTGGGTGCAGATCATCAAGGCCTGCCTGCTGTTGGGGGGTGCGACCTACATGGCGGCGTCGGTGCTCTGGTACTTCGGCTTCAGCCCCGAGGCGATGTTTGCCGGCGCGGTGAAAATCAAGACCGACCTGGCGTTGAAGGACGGCAAGACCGCCGAGGTGGCCGCCGCACTCGGCCAGTCGATCATGGGCCCGGGCAATTTCGTCAAAGACCCGATCTCGGCCATCAGCTTCGGCATGGCGCTGATGTTCGGCACCGCCGGTCTGCCGCACATCTTGATGCGCTTCTTCACGGTGCCCAGCGCCAAGGCGGCACGCACATCGGTGATGTGGGCGACCGGCTGGATCGGCTACTTCTACCTGCTGACCTTCATCATCGGTTTCGGTGCCATCACCTTCGTGCTGACCAACCCCGACTTCCTCGACGCCAAGGGCGCGCTGCGCGGCGGCGGCAACATGGCGGCCATCCACCTGGCCAACGCGGTCGGCGGCAACATCTTCCTCGGCTTCATCTCGGCGGTGGCGTTCGCGACCATCCTCGCGGTGGTGGCGGGGCTGACGCTGTCGGGTGCCTCGGCGGTGTCGCACGACCTGTACGCCACGGTGATCAAGAACGGCAACGCCGACAGCGCCTCGGAGCTCAAGGTGTCGCGCATGACCACGGTGGCGCTGGGCATCCTGGCGGTGCTGCTGGGCATCGTGTTCGAGAAGCAGAACATCGCCTTCATGGTCTCGCTGGCCTTCGCGATCGCGGCCTCGGCCAACTTCCCCGTGCTCTTCATGAGCGTGTTGTGGAAAGACTGCACCACCCGCGGCGCGGTCATCGGTGGCTTCCTCGGGCTGATCTCGTCGGTGGGGCTGACCGTCGTCTCGCCGTCGGTGTGGGAAGCGACGCTGGGCAACCCGAAGGGCTCGGCGCTGTTCCCGTACACCTCGCCTGCGCTGTTCTCGATGACCATCGCCTTCGTCGGCATCTGGCTGTTCTCGATTCTCGACAACAGCAAGCAAGCCAAGCTCGACCGCGATGGTTTCCTGGCGCAGCAAGTGCGTTCCGAGACCGGCATCGGAGCCTCCGGGGCATCGGGACACTGAGTTGGAAACCGCAGGCGGGGTCGCGGCGCGCATCGACGCTGCTGCCTCGCTCGCCGAACTGCGAAGCGGCGCGAAACAGATCGAGGTGTTGATCGAGTCGCTGCAGGCTCAAGGCGCGCGCGTCGAGTTGATCTCGCGCGTTGTGAGCGACCTGAATGCGCGGCTGTTCACGCGCGCCTGGTCGCTGATCGCGCCTGTTGGGCTGGTCGCCAACAGCTGCCTGATCGTGATGGGCAGCGAAGGGCGCGGCGAGCAGATCCTGAAGACCGACCAGGACAACGCGCTGCTGCTGCGCGACGGTTTTCCGACCGACGGCGTCGCGCAGGCGGCCGAGCGATTCAGCGCCGCGCTGATCGACTTCGGTTACCCGCGCTGCCCCGGCAACATCATGCTCAGCAACCCGCTGTGGTGCCAGCCGCTCGGTGCGTTCAGGCAGACGCTGCGCGGCTGGTTGTTCGACGGCGAACCCGATGGCGCGTTGAACCTGGCGATCTTCATCGACGCCGCAGCGGTCGCCGGCGATGCCGATCTGTTGCGCCGCGCGCGTGCTTTCGTCGACGAGTTCCTGGTCGACAACGATGTCTTCTTCGCTCGCTTCGCGAGTGCCGCCGATCAGTTCGCCGAGACAGACGGCTGGTGGGCGTGGCTGACCCACCTGCGTGACCACGACGAGCCGGCCGTCGACCTGAAAAAGCTCGGCACCTTTCCCGTCGTGCACGGCGTGCGCAGCCTCGCGCTGCAATACCACGTGGCCGAACTCGGCACCGCCGAGCGGCTGCACGCGCTGCTGCTGGGCGGCCACCTGACGGCGGCGATGGCGGGCGAGCTGACCGAGGCGCTGCATGTGCTGATGGCGCTGAAGCTTGCCAACAATCTGCGCCAGCGCCGCGCCGCGCAAGCCATCGACAACGTGGTGCACCTGTCGAGCCTCGGCACGAAAGAGCGCGACCGGCTCAAGCACGCACTGGCGATCATCAAGCGCTTTCGGCAGTATCTGCGGCTGCACTACCGGCTCGATTCGCTGTGAGCCGCGATTCGCCGACGGGTGGGCACACGGCTCTGGGCCGGCAGCGGCTGATCGCCTTGTTTGTCGGCGGCTGGTTGCTGCTGAACTTTCCGCTGCTGGCGCTGTGGGACCGGGACGCCACGGTGTTCGGCCTGCCGCTGTTTCCGGCGGCCCTCTTCATGTTGTGGGCGGGGTTGATCGCGTGCCTGGCCTGGCTGATGGAGTCGGCTTCCGACTGAGGGGCTGAGCCGGGTCATGCTCTCCACCCCGCT
>JANNEI010000020.1:0-1769 GCA_031378565.1 Burkholderiales bacterium | reverse complement strand
GCTCGAAGTCGGCACCGTCGAGGGCGGTGACCTGCCCATACTTTTTCACCAGGCCACGCGCTTCCATGACCAAGACGGGCGTGCTCATTATCTTGCTCCCTTGCGCGACAGTTGGTCGGTGGCCACCGCCAGGATCACCAGAACGCCGGTGATCAGCACCTGGTACACCGACGACACGCCCATCAGTGTGCGCCCGTTGCGGAACTCGCCGACGATCAGCGCGCCGAGCAGGCTGCCGAGAATGATGCCGCGCCCGCCGAACAGGCTGGTTCCGCCCAGCACCACGGCGGTGATCGCGTCGAGGTTCTCGGTCTGCCCGGCGTTCGGGTCGCCGACCCCGGTGCGCGCCACCGACAGCAGCGAGGCGATGCCGTAGAACAGGCCGGCCGTCACGTAGACGCCGAGCAGCACCTTGTCGGTGGCGATGCCGGTCAGCCGTGTCGCTTCGGGGTTGTTGCCCACCGCGTAGACATGGCGGCCGGGCTGCGTGTCGCGCAGGCCCCACCACATGAAGGCGTACATCGCCAGCATGAACAGCGTGCCGTAGTTGACCGCCGCGCCGCCGAGCGAGACGGTGTTGCCGAAGAAGGTCATTTCCGCCGGCAGGTCGGTGATGGTTTGCGCGCCGGAGTAGAGCTGGGTGATCGCGAACGCGATGTTCATCGTGCCCAGGGTGACGATGAAGGGTGGCAACTTGATGCGCGTGACCAGCAGGCCGTTGACCAGGCCGAAGGCCATGCACGCCAGCAGCCCGCAGACGATGGCGAGGTAGGCGTTCATGCCGTGCGTGACCGCCAGCTTGGTCATCACGATGCCGCCCAGCGCCATCACCATGCCGCAGCTCAAGTCGATGCCGGCGGTCAGGATCACCAGCGTCTGGCCGATGGCGATGGTGCCCACCACCATCACCTGTTGCAGGATCAGCGAGAAGTTCTGCACCGACAGGAAGCGGTCGGACTGCGTGGCGAAAAAGGTGCACGCCAGCAGCAGCGCGATCACCGGGCCGAGCGTGGCGAGTGGCGGGAGCTTGATCGTCATGGTGTCTCCGGTTTTGACTCCCTCCCCATGAAGGGGGAGGGTTGGGGAGGGGGTGAAAACGCGCGGCAGAACCCGTTTCACTGTCACCCTCTCACCCCGATCCCAACCTTCCCCCTGAAAAGGGAAAGGGGCTCAACGGCGAGTGCTGGTGAGAGCCACCCGCCAGCCCGCGCCTACTTGTTCCCCCAGCACAGTTCCGTGCCGACCTTGGTGTCCTTGCTGTCCACGCCCTTCATCGGCTTGTCGCTGATCAGGGTCACGCCGGTGTCGGTGTAGCCCTTGACCTTCTTGCCGTCTTTCGCGAACGCCACGCCGGCTTCCACGCCCATGCTGGCCATCTTCAGCGGGTACTGCTGCGAGGTCGCGGCGATCACGCCGGCCTTCACGTTCTTGATGCCGGCGCAGCCGCCGTCGACCGACACGATGACGACGCCCTTTTCCTTGCCGGCCGCCTTCAGCGCCTGGTAGGCACCCGCCGCGGCCGGCTCGTTGATGGTGTAGACGAGGTTGATGTCGGGGTTCTTTTGCAGGCAGTTCTCCATCGCGGTCTGGCCCTTGGCCTGGTCACCGAAGCTGTCGGCCATGCAGACGATCTCGGCGCTCTTCGACAGCTCGTTGCTCTTCGCATCCGCTGCCTGCAGGCCGTAGCCCGACATGAAGCCGTTGTGCCGCTGCGCGCCCACCGGGTGGCCGGGGAACAGGTCGAGCGTGGCGATCTTGGCGGGCTTGCC
>JANNEI010000505.1:0-1632 GCA_031378565.1 Burkholderiales bacterium | reverse complement strand
CACTTCCTTCAACACCGATTTCAGCCGCTCCTCGAACTCGCCGCGGAACTTGGCACCCGCCAGCAACAGCGCCATGTCGAGCACCAGCACGCGCTTGTTCTTCAACGATTCCGGCACTTCGCCGGCGACGATGCGCTGGGCTAGACCTTCGACGATGGCCGTCTTGCCGACGCCCGGCTCGCCGATCAGAACCGGGTTGTTCTTGGTGCGCCGTTGCAGCACCTGGATGGCACGGCGGATCTCGTCGTCGCGGCCGATCACCGGGTCGAGCTTGCCCAGGCGGGCCCGCTCGGTCAGGTCGAGCGTGTACTTCTTCAGCGCCTCGCGCTGACCCTCGGCGTCGGCGCTGTCCACCTTCTGGCCGCCGCGCACGGCTTCCACGGCGGCTTCGAGCGATTTGCGGGTCAGGCCATGTTCCTTCAGCAGCGGGCCGATGGCGGTCTTGCTGTCGGCGGCAGCGAGCACAAATATTTCACTGGCGATGAAGTCGTCGCCGCGCTTGCCGGCTTCTTTTTCGGTGGCTTGCAGCACCGCGTTCAGATCGCGGCTGGCCTGCACCTGCTCGCCGCCCTGGACCTGCGGCAGCCTGGCCATCGCGACGTCGAGAGCGGCCTGCAGCTTGGTCGTGTTGACGGCAGCGCGGGCCAGCAAGGCCTTCGGGCCATCGGCTTGCGCGAGCATGGCGGCCAGCACGTGCACCGGTTCGATGTACGGGTTGTCGCGGGCAATCGCCAGGCTCTGGGCCTCGGACAGGGCTTCCTGGAATTGGGTCGTGAGTTTGTCGAGTCGCATGGGGCGTTCCTCCGGATCGCCTGGAGTTTGGGCGCACCGGCGTGCTTTTCAAGGCAGCGCTGCGGCGGCCTCGTGCCCGCGCATGATTCAGATCAAGCGCCAGCGGCGTCGCTTCAACTCAGCAAGGATCGCGTGACGGCGAAGCCCAGGCCAGCGCACAGCAAGGCACCCAGCACATGCGCCAAAGTGTGCGCCGCGGCCAGCCACCAGTCGCCACGCTGCAGCAGCAACAGCGACTCGACCGAGAAGGCTGAAAAGGTGGTCAGCCCGCCGAGAAAGCCGGTGACCAGCAACAGCCGCAGCAGTTCGTTCGGTGCCTGCTCGAACCAGGCCAATGCACTGCCGATCAGCAGGCCGCCGACCGTGTTGACCAGCAGGGTGCCGAGCGGGAAACCGGCCCAGCCTGCGTTCAACCACAGCCCGGCCCGCCAGCGCAGCAAGGCCCCGATGGCGGCACCCAGCGCCACCGCCAGGGCTTGCAACCAGGGCAGCGTGGCGGTCATTTCGGACTCTCTCGAATTTTGCGTGGCTTGGCACCGCAGCAGTCACGCAAGACCTTCACCGCCAAGGCGCAAAGAACGCGAAGTTCGCAAAGAGAAAGCGCGAAGACACGTCCCGGGCCAGCCTTCAATTCCCTTGGCGTCCTTCGCGTTCTTTGCGCCTTGGCGGTAAATAAATGCGGCGTGCCAACCCACTCGATTCTCATCAAAGCCTCATTTCAATGAGCGAACAGCGGCGTCGTCTGCGGTGCCGGCAGCGTTGTCGACCACGATCCCCCAGCGCGACAAGGCCGCATCGTCACTGACCCGCGCATCGACCCAGCGCGCACCGTCGGGCGTC
>JANNEI010000006.1:0-17976 GCA_031378565.1 Burkholderiales bacterium | reverse complement strand
CGTTCGACGACTGGTTCATCGGCACCACGGCGTTAAAGCGCGGCATACCTGCCGACCAGACCTCGGCCACCCTGGTGTTCGACTACAACGACTTCGCGTCCCTGAAGGCATTGTTCGACGCCCACCCTGGCGAGATCGCCGCCGTGATGCTGGAGCCAGCCACCACACTCACGCCCTGCCCGCCAGCATGCACTCGCCACCTGGGCTGGCCGGACACCGGCCTTTGCGCGTCGTGCGACTGCAACCCGCAAAACTTCCTGCAGCAGGTGCAGGCCTTGTGCCGTGCAGACGGCGCATTGTTCGTGCTGGACGAAATGATCACCGGCTTTCGCTGGCATCTGCAGGGTGCACAAACCTTCTTCGGCGTGCAACCCGACATCACTACCTTCGGCAAGGGCATGGCCAACGGCTTCTCGGTCGCAGCCGTGGGCGGCCGGCGCGAGGTGATGGAGGTCGGCTCCATCGACCGCCCCGGCATGGAGCGCACCTTCCTGCTCTCCACCACGCACGGTGCCGAAATGACCGGGCTGGGGGCCTTCATGGCCACCGCACGCATCTACCGCGACGAAGACGTGGTGGGCCACCTGTGGCGCTACGGCGCGTCGTTGCGCGACGGCATGGCTGCGGTGGCCGCCAAACACAATCTGTCAGCTCACTTCCAGACCGACGGCCCAGCCATTTCGCTGAACTACCTGACTCGCGATGCCGAGGGCAAGTTGTCGCTGCCGTTGCGCACGCTGCTGGCGCAGGAACTGCTCAAGCGCGGCGTGATGATGCCGTGGATCGCCATCTCGCAGGCGCACGGCCCCACCGAGTTGCAACTCACGCTCGAAGCTCTCGACGGCGCGCTCGGCGTCTACGCACAGGCGCTGGACGGCGGGGTCGAGCGCTTCCTGCAAGGCCCGGCGATCCGCCCGGTTTTCCGGACGCACAACTGAGCATGGACGCGCTCTCGAAGTTTCAACTCGGCGGCAAGGTCGCCCTGGTGACCGGCGGTGCCGGCATCCTCGGCAAGCACTTTTGCGAAGGCCTGCTGCAAGCGGGTGCACAGGTGGCGGTGGTCGATCTGGACGCAGTCGCGGCCCGGTCGGTGGCCGACAAGCTGGGCGAACGCGCAGCCGGTTTCGGCTGCGATGTGGCCAGCGCCGAATCGGTGAAGGCCTGCGTGGACGCGGTGCTGGCGCGCTTCGGCAGCATCGACATCCTGCACAACAACGCGGCCACCAAGTCGCGTGACGTGCGCGCCTTCTTCACGCCGTTCGAGGACTACTCGCTGGACACCTGGCGCGAAGTCATGTCGGTCAACATCGACGGCATGTTCCTGATGGCACAGGCCGTGGGGTGCCACATGGTGGCCCGCGGCCAGGGCGGCGCGATCATCCAGACGGCGTCCATCTACGGCCTGGTGGGGCCGGACAGCCGCATCTACGAAGGCTCCGACTATCTCGGCGGACCGATCAACACGCCCGCCGTGTATGCCGCGTCCAAGGCGGCCGTCGTCGGCCTCACGAAGTGGCTGGCGACCCACTGGGCCAAGGTGGGCATTCGTGTGAACTGCCTGGTTCCGGGCGGCGTGTCGAGCGGCCAGAACGGAGTCTTCTCGGACCGCTACTCCGAGCGCGTGCCGATGGGGCGCATGGCCGAGGCCGGCGAGATGGTGCCGGCCCTGCTGTACCTGGCCTCCGATGCGTCCAGCTATGTCACCGGCCAAGTGCTGGCTGTCGACGGCGGCTGGACGGCGTGGTGATCGACAAGGTGCGCGCAACAGCATGCTGATCGCCGCCACCAAGCTCGCGGATATCGCGGCGCGCTCCCTGTTCGTCCTGCTCGTGCTCTACGCGTTGCCGGTGCGCTCCACCGGGCAGTTCGGCCTGGCGCTGACGTTGATCGGCTTCTTCTCGTTCCTGTCGGGGTTCGAGCGCTACGCTGATCTGCAGCGCCGCATGATCGGCACCAGCGAACAGCAGACCGACCGGCTCATTGTCTCGACCTTGCGCTTCTATGCGCTGAACTATCTGGTGTGGTCGCCTGGGCTGTTCGCATTGCTGGTGCTGTGGGTGCAGCTGCCGCTGACCTCGGCGCTGTTGTGTCTCGTGATCGCGCTCGGCGAACACCTGTCGAACGAGGTCTACCGAATTGCACTGATCGCCCCGCGCCACCGGCCGGTGCTGTTCGCGGTGCTGGCAAAGAACGTCGTGGCGCTGACCACGGTTGTCGCGCTGTTGTGGAGCCGGCCGGCCAGCTTCGACATCGACCTGGTGCTCGCCGTCTGGGCCATCACGTCCTTCATCGGCTTGCTGGCCATTGCATCCGGGTTCATGAAGACCTGGGCCTTTGTCTCGTTCGCCGCAGCCAGCGGAGCCCGGTTGACGCAACTGCACCAGTACCGTTCTTCGCGGACCCATTTCATGATCGGACTGGTGGCGATGGCGGCGCTGCAGGCAGATCGGCTGGTGGCCGGCGCGTTGCTTTCGCTGGAGCAGTCGGGCCTCTACTTTCGTCACATCTTCCTTGCGTCTTTCGCCTATCAAGTCTTCAATGTCGCCTCGTACAACCGTGTCGCTCCGCGCGTCTATGAACATGCGCATGCCCATCGGCCGTGGCTCGCCAAGTCCGTCATCCGGCGTGAACTCACGCTGCTGGTGCCGCTGGCGGCACTGCTCGTGGGCGGCTTCTATGGGCTTAGCCAATCCCATTGGGGCAGCTTGAAGGCGCTCGACTCGATCAACCCGGACTACCTTGCGGTGCTGACGCTGGGCTACCTCGTGCGCGCTTTCGCCGACTTCAATGCGCTTCAGCTAAACGCTGTGTACTCGGAGCGCCAGGTGTTCATCTCGCAAGCCCTGGCGGTCGGCCTGGCCATCGTCGTCAATCTCGCGCTCACGAAGCTTTTCGGCATCGCAGGCACTGTGGCGACACTGGTGATCGGCTCGGCCGCGTACTTCATCGTCTCCAGCATCTACACCCGACGCAGCCCGCTGCTGAACGTCCGCGAAACCTCATGACCTCGATCACCTTCGACAATGCCCGTGCGGGCAGGCCCTCCGAAACCGCGGCAGCATCGCCAGCCACGCCCCACGCTGCATCCGCCGAGAACAAGCGCGTGCTGCTCTACCCCGTGCATCGCACCACGGCCTGGTGGCGCTTCGTCGGCCAGAACCTGGGCTGGGGCGACAGCGTTGTCGTATCAGACCTGCGGGGCGAAGGCGACATCTGCGTGGTCGATGATTTCTATGTCGAGTTGAAGCGGCTCCGCCGCCAGTCAAAGCCCGGATCAGCGCACCTGTCAGACGCCGAAGTCGCCGATGTGATCGCCCGGTGCCGACTGCTGCGCTGGCTCGACCCGCACCTGGCCGCGTGCATGGCACATGCCATGGCAATCGCGATGGACCGCGTTCTGGAGCGGGTCGATCCGCGCATCGTGCTGAGCTTCCCGATCGATCGCTATGTGACGGACGTGCTGGAGCGGCGCGCCCGCGCGCGCGGCATCAAGTACCTGGAGCTGACCGCCAGCGTGGTGCCGCGCATGTCGATGCTTCTGTATCGTGGTTCGCTGGTGCGGGTGGCTGCGGCTCCATCGGCACAGCTTGTGAAAGACACGGTTCGCGACATCGCCAACCCGACTTTCGTGCCGACCTATGTGCAAAAGAAGGCGAAGTACACGAAAGCGAAGTTCATTCGCACAATGGCCTACTTTCGGGCGCGCGCGGTCGCGTTCAAGGCGATCTCATGGGCCAAGCGCGACCCTGTGAATCTGCACTACCTGGACGCCCAGCCCTTCCTCGGCCACAAGTGCCGCTGGAAGGACGTCCGCGTCGTCGACATGTGCGATGCGAACTGGCGTGACAAGCTCGCGCCTTTTCCGCGGGACAAGCGCGTGATGTTCGGGCTGCAGCTGTTTCCCGAGGCGTCGATCGATTACTGGCTTCGCAACGTCGACCTGATCGACCATGAAAACCTGGTCGTCGAGGCGGCACGCTCGTTCTCGCAGCAGGGCTTCATGGTGCTGGTCAAGGATCACCCGTCGCAATTCGGCTTCCGCCAGACCGAACTGCTCGACCGGCTGCTCGCACTGCCCAACGTCGTGCTGGTCCCGTACGACGTAAGCGGGAACGAACTCACAGCCCAGGTGGGCGTCAGTTTCACCTGCACCGGAACCCTCGGCCTGCAATCGGCACTGGCAGGCCTGACGTCGGTGGTGACCGAGTCGTACTACGCGACCGACCCCGACTTCCTGATCTTTCGCGAACGCGGCGAGGTGGCCAACCTGGCGCAGCGAGTGCTGGCCAGCGCATTCGTTGAGCCGGTAGAAGTACGTCGTGAAAGGATAATCGCGAACCTGCTGCGCGGCAGCTTCGAGGCCGACTTCTTCTCCTTCCAGGGATTCGACCCCGAGCGCCCTTCTGCCAGTGCACTGGGCCTGGCCCGCGCACTGGGCCGACGACTCGACCAACTGATTGCCGAAGGTCAACTGTGAACACCAACCCAACCGCTCCCCTCGACGTGCTGTCCTCCCGCGCAGATGCCACCGACACGCTGAAGGTCGTGCCTTCGCCCGCGAGCCTGCAACGCTTCGCGGCGCGCCCCGGCGAGGGGCCCGGTACCTGGATCGACTACGCAGCACACCCCGCTTATCAGCCGCTTGTGCGCACCGCTTCGCCGAAGGCCAGGCTCGTCTCGTTGCTCGGGTTCGGCAAGTACCTCGGAGTCATCCTGTGCAAGCGGCTGGTGTCGTACGAGTTGATCCCCGGCCATCTTCGCAAACCCCGCTCCGCAAGCGGCGTGCTGCGCCTGTTGCAAGAGGCAGGCAGCAACGCACTGCGCAAACTCATGCCCGGAAGCCGCGCGCCGATGGCGTCTCAGGAGGCCAGCGCGGTTCACCGAGCGCTGGGCTCTGATGGGGTGTGCGTCGCCCAGATCGACGCGCAGCAACTGGCGCACATCAGCACGGCCGCTCAGCCGCTGTATGACGGGTTGCGCAAGGCGCGGGGCAACCGCACCGAGGGCGGGCGCGACTTCGACGAATCGCGCAGCTATGCGCTGCGCACTGCACACGCAGAACTTTTCGCTGCTGTGGAGGCCACGCTGACACGCAGCGGCATCCTGGATGGCGTGTCGGCCTACATCGGGCGGCCCGCCTCGCTCATCGACGTGAACCCGCAGATCAACGACCAGAGCGACGACTTCTGGCGTCGCATCTTCCCGGACCAGCCGGCAGCCGAGCGACCGGTTGCCTACATGCACCGCGACGCCACAGGCGGAGACATCAAGGCCATTCTTTACATGTCCGACGTAACGCCCGAGAACGGCCCGTTCTCGTATGCGATCGGCTCGCAGAAGGTGCACTCGGGTCGCGTCGGCGACTGGATCGAGCAGACCAACGATCAGTCGTCGTACTCTGGCACCGGCCTGCTGAATCGAGGTCGCTTCGCCGCCCTTCCTGCGATCTTGCGGCGCAAGTGCGCCTTTGGCAACGACGTGCTGCCCGGCACCGAAATCTCGCAGCGCCTTCTCGGTGCCGAGTGGACCATCACCGCGCCTCGCGGCAGCATGGTGCTGTTCGACACCAAGGGATTTCATCGCGGCGGCATGGTCAATCAGGGTGAGCGGCTGGTGCTGACGTGCGTGCTCGGCTGAACAGCAGCGCCTGCGGCTCGCGCCAAGGACTCCAGACGCGCGACCCTCAAGGAAATGTGGCTCCGCCACTTTCCGGCATCCCCTCGGGGGGCGGACGACGCATGTCGTCGGCCTGTGGGGGCTCATGACCCATCCTGCCGTCTCGATGCTGAAGGTGTGGGCGGGGTGCATCCTGCTGTACACCGTGCTGCCGTTCTACCTGGTCGAGAAACACCTGACCCTGCAAGGCGTCGTGATCCTGGTCCTGTTCGTGGGTGCGTTCTGCCTGGGCACGCTGTTTGTCAAGCCCAGAAGGCGGATGCCAGCGGAGCCACCTCAGCTGGATTTCTCGAACACCGAAAGGCTGCTTGCCGCAGCCAGCCTGATCGCCATCGTCTCGCTGCTCATCGACATGCAGGACAAGAGCATTTTCGACTTGGCGGTCTCCTATGAGCTTCGATCCGACCAGGCCGCTGCCTTGATGGAAGGCACCGAGTCCTCCAGTTCGATGTGGTTCCAGATCGGTTTTCTGACCTACCCCGCAGGCTACGCCTATCTCGTGCGCGCCATTGTCTTCGAGCGGCGACCGAGCCTCAGAAGGCTGGCCGCCTTCGGGCTGCTGCCGGTACTGATGGGCACCGTGGCGATGGGCGGACGGGCGCCGCTGCTGTACGCCATCGTGATCTCGCTGTTTGCGTGGGGCTCGCGCACGATTTTCATGCGTCGGCGGTACCCAGGAACCGGCCGACGAAAACTCGGCCTGACGAGCACGCTGATGATCGGTGCTCTGGTGATCGGTGCCCTGTACTACTTCGTTGCGGTGTTCTTCACACGGGCTGAAGCCGTCGGCGGCGCAACAGGCATGTTCGCGGTGGCTGAAGCGATCTGGGGCATCGGCTTTCGCGGCCCGATGGCAGACCTGATGTTCCGCGTGCTCGGTGACGAGGTCACTTACGTCATCTTCATCTTTAACTGGTACGTGGTGCAGGGGCTCCCCATGAGCAACATCCTGTTCTCTGACTACGACGGGCCGATGCAACTTGGCGTGTACGGCGTGGACCTGATTTCTGCCTTGGTTCGCCGGCTCGACGGGGCGCTGGTGGCTCGCGATTTCGACGCACTTCAGGATCTCGGAACCTATGGCTTTCTGCCGTCCGCGTTCGGCTCGCTCTATGTCGACCTGTGGTTCTTCGGCATCGTCGTCAGCGGCGTCTGGGGTGCCCTGGCCGCGCTGGTGTACCAGCGAATTGGCAGCGCCCGGGACTCGCGGTGGCTGATGTTGGGGCCGGTCGTGTCGATGGGCATCCTGTTCAGCCTCATCAACACACCGCTGGGATTTTCGAACGGGTTGGTCACGCACTTGTGGATGGTGATGGCGTTCATCAGTGCGAGGCAACTGAAGACCCGCCGACCGAGCCCAGCCCTGGTGCGTTGCGCAGTGTGAGCGCGGCCAAAGACTCAATGCGCGGCAACGCGGCGCTGGCGGGCAATTCCACCTACCGACCCGAGGTGGATGGCCTGCGCTGCGTCGCAGTGATGGCCGTCATCCTGTACCACGCCGGCTTCAGCGCCTTCCCCGGCGGATATGTTGGCGTCGACGTCTTCTTCGTGATCAGCGGGTACCTGATCACGTCGATTCTCGTCGCCGACCTGACGGCAGGAAAGTTCAGCTTTCGCAAGTTCTACGAGCGGCGCGCCCGGCGCATCTTCCCGGCCCTGTTCTTCGTGATGTTGTGCTGTGTGCCATTCGCATGGGCGTGGTTGACGCCAAGCCAGTTGCGCGATTTTTTCCAAAGCGTCGTTGCGGTCACGCTGTTCGTGTCGAATGTCTACTTTTGGCTGAAGAGTGGCTACTTCGGCACGAACACGGAAACCATTGCGCTATTGCATACGTGGAGCCTTTCGGTCGAGGAGCAGTTCTACGTCGTGTTCCCGATCGTGCTGATGCTGCTGTGGCGCGTCTGGCGCGCCGGGCAGACCCTCGTTCTGGTGGTGCTGGGTGTGGCCTCGTTCGCAGCCTGCGTCTGGTTCGAAACCCGCGATCCGTCGTTCAACTTCTTCTTTGCGCCATCGCGCGCATGGGAACTGATCGCGGGCTCGATGGTGGCACTGCACCGCACGCGCTGGACGTCAGGGCCGATGTCGCACCGCACTCTGGCTGAACTCCTCGGTACGCTCGGAATGGCACTGGTCTTACTCGCCGTTTTCGGCTACGACAAGGACACGCCGTTTCCAGGTCGGTACGCAATCGCTCCGGTTCTCGGGACCGCCTTGATCCTGTGCTTCTGCACTGCGCAAACGACCCTCGGCAAGCTGTTGTCATCGCGATTGTTCGTCCGCATCGGTTTGGTCTCCTACAGCGCCTACCTGTGGCACCAGCCAATGTTCGCTTTTGCGCGGGCGGTCAGCCCCGACCAACCTTCGCAAGCGGTCTATGCGATGTTGATCGCAGCGACGGTTGTTCTCTCTTACCTGTCGTGGCGCCATATCGAGATGCCATTTCGTCAGCCTGGACGCATCTCGCGGATGCGCATCTTCTGGTTCTCGGCGGCGGCTTCGCTGGCCTTCATTGGCGTGGGGGTGGCCGGTCACTTGAACTCCGGCTTTCCGGGCCGGTTCGACGCATCGAGCAATCAGCTCGCGGCGTCGGCGACGGTGAGCCCGAAGCGCGCCACCTGCCACACCGAAGGGCTGGATTACCTCAAGCCGAGCCAGGCATGTCGCTACTTCTTAGACGACGCCACGTGGGCCGTGCTCGGGGACAGCCACGGCGTGGAGGTGGCCTGGGCGCTCGCCGAGGCGCTGAAGCCGAGCGGCCACGGCGTCCTGCATCTCACTTCCAGTGGATGCCAACCGGCACTGGGCTTCGAGTCGAACGTACCCGGCTGCACACGATGGATCACCGACTCGCTCGCGACGCTGGAAAACGACTCAGCCGTCCGCAACGTCGTGCTCGTGTTCCGCCACAGCTTCCATCTGTACGGTGATCAGGTCCGGACCTATCCAGTGCCGCCTGACAACGCACCCAGTTTCCTGCGCGATCAGTCGCCCGATGCGGCGCGCTTGGCTTACTGGAACAGCTTTGCCGAGATCGTCAGGCGCTTGAAGGCCGCGCACAAGAATGTCTACGTCGTCGATCCGTTTCCGGAGCTTGCCGCGTCGATAGACCGCGCCGTCTACAGACGCGATGTGCTGGGCCGCGCCGCGGTGCAGACCACAGGCCCGAGCGTGGCCTGGTACGAACGACGCAACCGCGCCATCTTGCCGCAGCTCGCTTCGCCGTCGCTGTCCGGTGGCGTGACGCGGGTGCGTTCAAGAGACGCGGTGTGCGACCGGAGCAACTGCTTCGCGGTGATCGGCGGGGAGGCCATGTACTTCGACGACAACCACCTGAGCCTGGCCGGGGCACGCCGACTCGTGCAACTGATTCACAGCCCCGACCTCCCTCCGCCAGGACCGTCCGCGAACGTCAACGGCACTGCGGCCGCAGGCTCGCGCGACAACCTGAAGTAACGACCTTCTCCCCGCAGATCAAAGCTTTCTCACATGTCTTCAGAACAACCCAAGGTCAGCGTCGTCACCGTTTGCTACAACAGCGCCGTCACGATCGAAGACACGATCAAGTCGGTCGCGATGCAGGACCACAAGGACCTCGAATACATCGTCGTCGACGGCAAGTCGAACGACAACACGCTTGACATCGTCGGCCGATTCGGACGGTTGGTCACAAAGTGCATCTCCGAGAAGGACAAGGGCATTTACGACGCCTTCAACAAGGGCCTGTCGCTGGCCACCGGTGAGGTGATCGGCTTCCTGAATTCGGACGACTTCTATCCCAGGGCGGACGTCATCTCACAGGTGGCTCGGGCGTTTGCCGACGACCCTGAGCTGGACGCGATCTACGGCGATCTTTGCTACGTCAAGCAGTTCGAGACCGACAAGATCCTGCGCTACTGGCGCTCGTCCGACTTCAAGCCCGGCCTGTTCCTGCGTGGGTGGGTGCCGCCGCACCCGACCTTCTTCGTGCGCAAACGCGTGTACGACCGGCTCGGCGGCTACGACCTGGGCTACCGCATCGCGTCCGACTGGGAGCTGCTGGCGCGGTTCATGGAGGTGAAGCGCATTCGCACCCGCTATCTGCCGCACGTGCTGGTGCACATGCGCCTGGGCGGCGTGACGAACCGAAGCTGGCGCAATGTGTGGCAGCAGAACCGGGAAATCTGGCACGCGGCAAAGGCCCACGGCCTGCAACCTTCGCTGGGTGCCTTCGCGCTCGGCAAGCTGTGGTCGCGGAGCCGTCAGTTTCTGGCGCGTGTCGCGTGAAGTCGTCCCGCACGCACTCTGCGGCGCGCCGATGAACGCCCGGGTTCTGGTCACGGGCGCGAGCGGCTTCTTGGGCCGCGCGGTGGTGGCGCAACTCTTGCGCAGCGGCCTGCCGGTGACAGCGGCACTGCGCGGCCCGGTGCCTGCCGGTGCGCGCGAATCCACATCAGCGCTGCGCACCGTGCAAGTCGGTGAACTGGCACCTGAAACCGACTGGAGCGCAGCACTCGACGGCGTGGGTGCCCTCGTGCACTGCGCCGCGCGCGTGCACGTGATGCGCGAGACATCGAGCGACCCGATGGCAGCGTTCAGGCGTGTCAATGTGGACGGCACGTTGCGGCTTGCCAGGCAGGCCGCAGCAGCCGGCGTGCGGCGCTTCGTCTTCATCAGTTCGATCGGCGTGAACGGTGCCGAAACCTTCGGCACGCCGTTCACGCCCGACGACGTGTCCGCACCGCATTCGGCCTACGCGCAGTCCAAACACGAGGCGGAACTGGGTCTGCAGGCTCTGGCGCGCAACGGCCAACTGGAGGTGGTGATCATTCGCCCGCCGCTGGTTTTCGGCCCCGGCGCACCTGGCAATTTCGAACGCCTGATGCGGGCGCTGCACCGCGGCATGCCGCTGCCTTTCGGCGCGGTCCACAACCGGCGCAGCCTGGTCGCGCTGCGCAACCTGGTGAGCCTGATCGAGGTCTGCCTGGACCATGCTGCTGGCGCGAACCAGGTGTTCCTGGTGAGCGACGGTGAAGACATTTCGACGACCGATTTGCTGAATGGCGTTGCCGCTGCGCTCGGCACGCGCCCGCACCTGATCCGCGTTCCCCCCGCTGTTGTCAAGGCAGTGGCCCGCCTGACAGGGAAGGCGCAACTCGCGCAGCAACTGTGCGGCTCGCTGCAGGTCGACATTTCAAAGACACGCAGCCTGCTCGGCTGGACACCGGTCGTGCGGCTCGAACAGGCACTCGACGAAGCGGCACGCGAGTTTCTTGCGCGGGCGGGCAGCTGACCTTCTTCGCATGAGCGCACACCCGACATGAGAACCACCGCATTCCTGGCCATCCTGTTCAGCGGTCTGGCCCTGTCTTGTGGACTGACCGCCCTCGCCCGCCGCTACGCCGTGTCCACGCACCTGCTCGACCACCCCA
Organism: Burkholderiales bacterium; assembly: GCA_031378565.1. Taxonomy (GTDB): domain Bacteria; phylum Pseudomonadota; class Gammaproteobacteria; order Burkholderiales; family Burkholderiaceae_C; genus JANYJJ01. Next base: position 6,892 of record JANNEI010000006.1, on the reverse strand, counting down.
ACGAGCGCAGCTCGCACAGCGTGCCCACGCCGCGCGGGGGCGGGGTCGCCATCGTGCTGTCGTGTCTGGTGCTCACGGTGGTGTTGGCCGCGCTGGGCTGGATCGAACCCCGGCTGCTGTTCGCCACGCTGGGCGCTGGCGCGTTGGTCGCGGCGCTGGGGTTCATGGACGACCGCAGCAGCCTGCCTGCGCGCTGGCGTTTCCTGGGCCACGCCGCGGCGGCGGCCTGGGTGGTGTGCTGGCTGGAACGCATTCCGCAGGTGCCGGTGTTCGGCCTGCTGGTGAACCTGCATTTCATCGGGCCGTTGATCGCCGGCTTCTACATCGTGTGGATGGTGAACCTGTTCAACTTCATGGACGGCATCGACGGCATTGCCAGCGTCGAGGCGATCACCTCGGCACTGGGTGGCGCGCTGGTGTGGTGGCTGGCCGGCAGCGGGACGGGCTGGATGCTGGCGCTGCTGTTCGCCTGTTGCGTCGCTGGGTTTTTGCTGTGGAACTTTCCGCCCGCCAGGATCTTCATGGGCGACGCGGGCAGCGGATTTCTGGGGCTGATGGTGGCGCTGCTGTCGTTGTGGTGCGGGCAGTGGGCACCGCATCTGTTCTGGGCCTGGTTCATCCTGATCGGTTGCTTCATGGTGGACGGCACCACCACCCTGGTGCGGCGCGTGCGGCGCGGTGACAAGTTCAACCAAGCCCACCGCAGCCATGCGTACCAGTACGCTGCGCGGCAGTTCGGCGGGCACCGGCCGGTGACGTTGGCCGTGGGGGCCATCAACCTGCTGTGGCTGTTGCCGATCGCAGTGGCCGTGGCACTCGGCCGGCTCGACGGCGTGGTGGGCGTGGCCGTCGCCTACGCGCCCTTGCTGTGGCTCGCCTTCCGCTTCAAGGCGGGCGACCGCGCCGGGCAAGCGTCGTGACGATGGCGCTGCGCCTGACGCCACAGGCCATCTGAGAGAATCCGCGCTCATGTCTCCCATCTCCATCGCCAGGCAGTTGGCGCAGTTGTCACCGCAGGCCAAGGTCTGCGTGATGATCGGCGGCGACGCCATTTTCTTGCCGCTTTGCATGCTGCTGTCGGTGGCGTTGCGCATGGGTTCGATCCCCGACGCAGTGGAGACGGCACCTCTGGTGCAGGTCGTGCTGGCGTTGCTGACCCTGCCGGTGTTGGGTGCCGCCGGCCTGTACCGCACGGTGGTGCGCTACATCGACCTGCGCGTGCTGGCCGCAGCCAGCGGCGCGCTGGCGGTGGTGGTGCTGATGGTGTACGGCCTGGCGCTGACCTTCGAAGTGCGGGTGCTGCCGCGCTCGTCGCTGCTGATCTACTGGTTCGTGGCCTTCGCCTACGTGGTGACTTCGCGCTTTCTGGCCCGCGCGTTGCTGCGGCGCGGCCTGAAACACGGCGGCCGGCCGCGGCTGCGTGCGGCGATCTACGGGGCGGGCGACGCGGGCGCTCAGCTTGCACAGGCGATGCAGTTCAGCCCCGAATACAAGGCCATCTGTTTTCTCGACGACAGCGAAAACCTGCAGGGCAAGACCGTGGGCGGGCTGCGCGTGTACCCGCCGGCGGCCTTGACCGAGGCGGTGTTCAGGCACGACGTGGGCATGATCGTGCTGGCCATTCCTTCGGCCACCACGGCGCAGAAGCGCCGCCTGATCCAGCGTGTGGAAAGCGCCGGCCTGCCGGTCAAAATCCTGCCCGGCCCGGCCGACCTGGAGGACGGCAAGGCCGGTGTGTCCGACATCCGCGAGGTCGATGTGGCCGACCTGCTGGGGCGTGACGCGGTGCCGCCCGACCCCGCCCTGTTCGCACGCAACATCGCCGGCAAGGTGGTGCTGGTCACCGGGGCCGGCGGCTCGATCGGCAGCGAGTTGTGCCGCCAGATCCTGTCGCAGCGGCCGGCCCGCCTGGTGCTGCTGGATCACTCCGAATTCGCGCTCTACACCATCGACCACGAACTTCAGCAGGCGGCGCATGCGCTGGCAGGGACCGCGGTGCAGGTGGTGGCCTGCCTGGGCTCGGTGCTGGACGAAGAACTGGTGCGCTCGTTGATGCAGCAGCACAGCGTGCAGACGGTCTATCACGCCGCGGCGTACAAGCACGTGCCGATCGTCGAAGGCAACATGCAGCAGGGCCTGCGCAACAACGTTTTCGGGACGCTCAATGTGTCGCGCGCCGCACTCGCGGCAGGGGCCGAGACCTGCATCCTGATTTCTACCGACAAGGCGGTGCGGCCCACCAATGTGATGGGCGCGTCGAAGCGGGTGGCCGAGCTGGTGTTCCAGGCGGCGGCGCTGCGGTCGGCGGGGCGCACGGTGTTTTCGATGGTGCGCTTCGGCAATGTGCTGGGTTCGTCGGGCTCGGTGGTGCCGCTTTTCCGGCGGCAGATTCAAGCCGGTGGGCCGATCACGATCACGCACCCGGACATCATTCGCTACTTCATGCTGATCCCCGAGGCGGCGCAACTGGTGATCCAGGCCGGCGCGATGGCGCGCGGCGGCGAGGTGTTCGTGCTCGACATGGGCGAGCCGGTGCGCATTGCCGACCTGGCGCGCTCGATGGTGCGGCTGTCGGGGCTGAGCGAGAAGACGGGCGACGATCCGGCAGGCGACATAGAGATAAAGTTCGTCGGCCTGCGCCCCGGCGAGAAGCTGTTCGAGGAACTGCTGATCGGCGACGACGTGATCCCCAGCGGCCACCCCCGCATCATGTGCGCCCGCGAGCGCTACATCGACCCGGCGCTGCTCGACAAGATGATCCAGTCGCTGCGCCAGGCCTGCACCGACAACCACAGCGAATCGATGCTGCGGCAGATCCGCAACCTGGTGCCCGAATTCCGCTCGCCGGAAGAAGTCAACGCCGAGGCGTCGGCGGCACTGGCGGGGCGCTGAGCGCCGCGGGCTCGGAAATATCGCTGGGGCGGCGGCCGCCTCACATCACCTCGTTGCGGGTGCTCAACAGGCTGCGCATCAGTTCGCCGTCCCGGTCGTGGTTGAACCTGTCAAGTCCGATCGCCAGCAAGTCAGGGATGACTTGTGCATTGCCGCCGTTCCAGCCACCCGCCCCTGCGGGTTCGGTCCGCGAGGCGGCCGGGTAGAGCGAATCGCTGCGGTCCGCGTCGTGCAGCACGTCGCCCAGGTCGAGGCGATGGCGGCGCGTGCTGGTCAGCAGCGAGTCGCCGCTGCCAACCGGGTCGGTGAGGCGCACACCGGGCTGCACCTGCGCCAGGCCCCACTGGAACACGCCGCTGTCGACAAGGCTTTGCACGATGGCGGAGTCGTCACCGCGCGTGGTCAAGTCGAAGCCTCTGAGCACAATGGACTGGAGCACCTCGGTGCTGCCCGCGTGATGAACCTCCAGGGTGGTGTTGCTGCCGTCGGAGCTGAAGTGCAGGGCGCGCGCCAGGTCGACGCGGTCGTCCGTGGTCAACAGGCCACCGAGGTTCAGCCGGTCGCCGCCGCTGATGGGCGGCCGAAGGTCGAAGTCGAAAATGGTGTCGACCGCAGCGTTGCCCGCGACCGCGTCGGCCAGTTCCCACTTGAAGACGTCGGCACCCAGGCCGCCGAACAGCGCGTCATCGCCCCGGCCGCCGATCAGCACGTCGTTGCCTGCACCGCCTTGAAGGCTGTTGTTCAACTCGTTGCCGATGCCGGTGAAGCGGCCGGTGCCCGTGAACTGAAGGTTCTCGACGTTGGCGTCCAGACGCGCGGTGTGCAGGGTGGTCAGCACGGCATCCAGTCCGTCGCTGGCCAGTTCCACCACCGTCTGCCCGACATCGTCAACGAGGTAGACATCGTTGCCGCTTCCACCTTGCAGGGTGCCCAGGCTGCCACGAGGGTCGATCAGGTCATTGCCTTCACCGCCGGCCAGGACGTCGATCCCGCCACGGCCGCGGAGCACGTCGGCACCCGCGCCGCCAGTCAGCAGGTCGTTGCCCGGGCCACCGCTGATGGTGTTGTTCAGGTCGTTGCCGATGCCGCTGAAATTGTCGGTTCCGGTGTAGGTCAGGGTCACGCCGTCCGCCGCCAGTTGACCAAACGCCTGGTCGGTCAGGACGTTGAGTTTTTGCAGCGTCACGCTCACGGTCTTGACGTCCGAGGTGGCCGCTCCATCACTCAGGTAGTACTGGAATGACGTCGATTCCGAACCTGGCAGCGACGCGAAATACGCCGCGTCGGGCGTGAACCGGTACGCCCCGGTCTGTTCGTTCAGGCTGACCGAGCCGTAGGCCTCCGAGCCGGCTACCAGCTTGAAACGCAAGGCGTTGCCATCGGGGTCGGTCCCCGGCAGCAGGGTGCCAGTTGCTGCGGCACCATCCGCACAAAGCGCTGTTTCATCGAGGTTCGCCACCACGGGCGCGTCGTTGACCGGCGGCACCGAACCGGGCGACCATGTGGCCACCCAAGCGTCGATCTGCGCCACCTGAGCCGCACTCAACATGGCGCGCGCTTGCTCGATGTTGAACGGAATCAGATCGTTGAGCGCCGGAAGCACGGCGGACGATCCGTGACGCTCAGCGGCGCTGAGCCAGAAGTAGGCGTCGGTGGCGGTGGCAGCCACACCGTCGCCTTGCAGATAGTGGCGGCCCACGGTGTACATGGCAGCGGCGTGGCCCTGCTGGGCCGCGTCGAGAAACAGCGACACCGCCTTCTCGACGTTCTGCGGTCCGCCCACGCCCTGGTCTTCCAGCAAGCCGAGCCGGTACTTGGCGTCGGCAAGGTCGAGCGAGGCGTTGAGCAGTGTGCGGGCCATCGCGGCGTCGCGCACCACGCCGTTCCCGGACAGGTAAAGGTCGGCGAGGATCACGTTTGCCGCTGGCACCGCGCCTGCCGAAATCTCCAGGTAGTGCGCAGCGAGCGCCGTGTTGCGGGTGAAGTACAGGTTGTCGGCCAGCCAACGGCCCGCGTGGAAGGCGGCCACCACATCGCCCTCCTCGGCGCGCAGGATCATGTGGAAGGCCGCTTCCTCGAGTTGGCCCGCCCGTATCAGGTCTTCGATCTCGGGGAAAGACAGACGTTGGAGCGACGCACCGTTGGGGAGCACGGTCAACTCGACCGACTTGACCGCGCTCTGCGCCTGTCCGTCGGTGACGAAGTACTGGAACGACGCCAGACCCGAAAAACCGGGTGCCGGCGTGAACAGGTATTCGCCACTGGCTTTGTCGAGAGTGACGGCCCCGTTCAGTGCCGAGCCGTTGACCACGCCGAAACTCAACAGATCGCCGTCGACATCTCGCCCCTTCATCAGGATGTGATGGAACGGGACATCGGCGGCGATCGTCAGGGCTTCACTCAACGCCGAGGCCGTTGGCGCATCGTTGATCGGGTTGAAGGCGATGGCCAGTGTCTTCGCCTGGCTCACGGCCGTGCCAACCCTGTAGGTGTACTGGAACCGGGCGTCACCCACGTGATCGGCATCGGGCACGAAGCGATAGCTGCCGGTGGCCGCGTCGATGGTCACGCTGCCATGCTGTGCCGACCCGGCGACCAGCGTGAACACCCCGGACGGGCCGATGGTGAGGTCGGCAGGCAGCGTGCCGAGGATGGCCACGTCTTCCTTGGCCTGAACCACGTTCGGGTCCGGAGGAAGCTGCCAGGGATACGACCTCGCTTCGGTCTGGGTGTTGATCGTGATGCTCTCGATGTCGAGAAAACCCGTCGGTGGTTGGTCGGGGTTTTGCCCCACCAGGGCCAGATGCAGGGTTGCATCGACATTCGCCAGTGCCCTGTCGAGGCTCTGGTAGGCGTAGCGCTGAGCCCACTCACCCTGGCTGGACGCGTTGTTGCCCGCGTAGGTCCAATCTGCGGGGTTGGTTCCGATGGTCACCGACAGGTTTTGCCACTGCGACGTGAGCAGCGGCGTCAGGTCGCCACCCGTGTAAGCCCAGTTGCTGCCTTGCAGACCGGACGGATAGTTGTCGACCAGCGCATCCTTCGGCGCGTAGCCGGCAATCCACCAAACCAGTTTTGCGCCGTTCGCGTTGAAGTCGGTTCCCCGCACGCGGATGTCGATCTGGGCGTCGCGCAAGTCCAGCACACCGGGACCGGCGACTGCGGCGGTCGACAGGTACGAGACCAGCCACACCGGACCGATGCCGTCGAGGTGGTTCGGGTCGAGGACGCCCGGCGCCTGCACTCGAACACCGCCACCTTGCAGGCTGGAGCTCGGCATCCACGAAGACCAAGCTCGGTTGGCCCCCTCTTCGAATGAATAGGAATACTGGTACATCGGCCAGGTTGCCGCCAGCTCGTCCTGAACGAATGCAGGCGTTTCACGTGAATGTTGTGCCGTCAGCGTAAGCGAGGCCCGGCTGGCGCAAGCAGCAACGTTGTTCGCAGTTGTAAGTGATTCGGCGCAGGCAGGACAAGCGACGTGCCACTGCGCGCCGCGGCTCAAGCCTCGCTCTGCAACTCACTCTGACTCGGCACGGTCAACACCAGCAGCCCCACGTGCCGCGCCAGTGAAATGGCCTGTGCGCGCTGTTCGGGCGAAGCACCCGGCATGGCCACGATCACGTGCGTGGCGTCGGCGCTGATGTGCGGCAGGGCCAGGTCGGCCAGACGCCCCAGCACCGGGATGCCGCCGACGCGCTCGCCCTGCTTGGCGGGGTCGTCGTCGAGCAGGGCCAGCACGGTCCAGCCGTCACGCATGTGGATGCCCGCGACCAGTCGGCGTGCCGCTTCGCCGGCCCCCAGCACGATGGCGCGGCGTGGCTCGCCTTCCAGGCCGTTGGCGCGCGAGCGGGCATGCTCCCAGACCATGCGGTAGACCATGCGCGTGATGCCCAGCGCGGCAATGCAGAACAGCGGGTGCAGCAGCAGCACCGCGCGGGCCACGCCGGTCAACTGCGCCATCAGCACACCGACGGCCGTGACCATGCCCGCCAGCACG
>JANNEI010000700.1:0-3515 GCA_031378565.1 Burkholderiales bacterium | reverse complement strand
GCCACCTCGCGCATCACCGCGCGGGCGGGTGGCGCGCTGCGCAGCATCGCGTTGCTGATGCCGGTCAACCGTTCGATGAAGGGCGGCACCCAGGCGCCGCTGTGCATCAGGCTCTGAAAGCGCGCCACGATCTGCCCGCCCTGCACCAGCACGGCAGCGATCTCGGTGGCGCGCGCGCCCTGGCCGGGCGAGATGCCGGTGGTTTCGAAATCGATGACGGCGATGGTTTCCATGCTGGCCTCAAAACGGTTCGCCATTGTCGGGCCGGGAGCGTGTCGCCATTGGCCACGCGGCTTCGATGTGGCGGGTGCGCGTGAGACAGTCACGCACCGTCTGCTGCCGGAGACTTCAATGACCTCGCTGACCTCGCTGACCTCGCTGACCTTGATGGCCTCGCGCCGAAACCTGTCGCCGTGGCCGCGACGCGCCGCTGCCGCCCTGTGCGCCGCGTGCCTGACGCCGTTGTGGGCCGCACCCGCAGCGGCGGTCGATGCGCCGCCCGTCTACGAGCAACGAGCGCGCAGCGCAGACGGCATCGGCAAGCGCTACATGGGCCGCGAGATTGCGCAGGTGATGGGCTGGCAGGGCGCGGCGTGGCTGGAGCGCGAAGAACGCGAGCGCGAGGAGCGCACCGACCTGCTGCTGCCCGAACTGGCGCTGAAGCCCGGCATGGTGGTCGCCGACATCGGTGCCGGCACCGGCTACATCGCGCGGCGCATGGCCGCGCAGGTCGGGCCGGGCGGTGTGGTCTATGCAGTCGACGTGCAGCCCGAGATGATCGAGATGCTGAAGTCGCTGGCCGCGCGGGCCGGGCTGGCGCAGGTCAGGCCGGTGCTCGGCGGTGTGGACGATGTGCGGCTGCCGGCGGGCAGCGTCGATCTGGCGATCATGGTCGATGTCTACCACGAGCTGGAGTTTCCGCGCGAGGTGCTGGCCAGCATCGTGCGTGCGCTGAAGCCCGGCGGGCGCGTGGTGTTCGTCGAATACCGCGCCGAAGATGCGCGGGTGCCGATCAAGCCGATTCACAAGATGAGCGAGGCGCAGGTGCGGCGTGAAGCCGGCGCTTCCGCGCTGACCTGGGAGCGCACGGCGGGCGGCTTGCCGTGGCAGCACGTGGTGGTGTTTCGCAAGCCTTGAGCCAGCTCAGCTAGGGGTGGTCAGCGCAGCCGGTCGGCTCTAGATTCGGATTGCGTCCGCGATCGTCGAGACGGTCGGCGGACCGGAGGAATCGAGATGGCCACCGACCCCGACCCCGCGCCGCTCGCAGCAGCGACTTCGACTGCGAAGGCTGCCACCGCGACTGCCGTGCGAACACCGATGGCGCACTGCGAGTTGCGCAACCAGACCCCGAACCCGTTGACGCTGGTGTTCGAGGGCGATCCCGAATCGGTGCACACGCTGGCACCGCTGGCCACGCGCAGCATCGTTTTCAACAGCGACCGGGCTGAACTGGATGCGCGCAGCCGCTTGCGCGGGCTGCATGAGCGGCAGATCGTGCGCATCACCGATGTGGTCGAGGCCAGCGACGATTCGCCCTACCTCGGGTTCGCGATCTGGGCGGTGGTCGGTGGCATTTTCGGCGGTTCGTTCTTCAGTGGCGTGTTCCCCGACATCAGCGGCGGCTCACTGCTCGGCGTCAGCGGCAAGACCTGGTTGATGGTGGGCACGCCGACGCTGCTGCTTGCACTGCTGCTGGTCGCCTACCTGACTGCCAAGGGCAAGTTCACGCCCTGGTTGCGGCGCACCTCGATGAGCCTGCGCCACCTGTTCACGCTGGCGCTGGTGGTGAGCATCGCCACGGCGCTGCCGTCGGCGGCGCTGGCGCTTTTTGCGCAGGGCAGCCTGACCCTGGAAGGCTGGGCCAACGGCATGCAGCTCCTGTCGGTCGGCCGCGCCACCGGGCTCGGTCTGGCCATCGTCTTCACTTTCGTCTGCGTCGCCGCGGCGCTGCCGGGACTGCTGTACTTTCTGTTCGACCGCAAGCGCGTGACGCAGCTGCGCGAGAACTTCGAGCAGCAGATCTTTCGCCTCGACCGCCAGGTCCACACGCTGGCCGATGTGCAGGCGCGCTACGGATCGCGGCTGCAGGAGATCTGGGGCGACGCGAATCCGGGCGTCGCCGGGCGATGGTTCTCGGGCTCGCAGTGGCCGGTGGTGTTGTGCACGCTGGTGATTGCCGGTGGCTGGACCGTGATCGTTCTTTTCACCGCGATCCAGAACGAGCTGAAGGGCGCGTCCGACCTGCCCGCGCTGCTCCGGCCGCTGAACAGCAACTATGCGTTCGGCTTTCTGGGTGCCTACTACTTTGCGCTCGGCATGATCGCGCGCCGCTACACCCGCGGCGACCTCCAGCCCAAGGCCTACAGCATGGTGACGGCCCGCGTGCTGGTGGTGCTGGTGTCGGCGGCGGTGGTCAGCGCGGTGGTCGGGGAATCGTGGGGCACCTGGCTGTTCCTTTTCGTCGTCGGCGTGTTGCCCGAGACCTTTCTCGTGTTCGTGCGTGAAAGCATCGGCGCGAAGTTCCGCCGCAACGAGTTGACGACCGACGACCGGTTGCCGCTGACGCGCCTGGAGGGCATCGACCTGTACGACCGCGCCCGGCTCGCCGAGGAGGGCGTCGCCAACCTCGACAACCTGGCCCACGGCGATCTGGTCGACCTGATGCTCAACACCAGCATCCCGACGCCGCAACTGGTGGAGTGGGTCGATCAGGCCATGCTGTACCTGCGCGTGCACAACAACCCGGGCGACCCCGCCGAGCAGAACCCCGACAAGCTGTGGCACGAGCTGCGCGCGATGGGCGTGCGGCGTGCCAGCGACCTGATCGACGAACTGGGCGGCCTGCGTTTGCAGATCGTGGACTTGGCCCGGGCCCAGGGCCGTGACGGCGCGTTCGAGGCACGGCTGCGCGTGCTGGTGAACCTGTTGCGTGGCGACGAATGGTTCGAGAACGTGCGCCACTGGCGACGCAGTGAAATCCGCGAACCGCAGGTCTGGTTCATCGACCGCGATGGGCGAGCGGTCCAGCCACAGGCGACCGACGCGCCTTGAACCTCACTCAAATCGACAGCGGGTCCACGTCCACCGCCCAGCGCAGGATGCGCTGCTCGGGTCCATTCAGCCCTTTGCGCACGCCGTGCAGCGCCGGCAGCCACAGCGCCAGAAAGCGTTGCAGCGTCATCCGCGAGGCCGACTCGACCAGCATCTGCATGCGCTCCACATTGGCGACCCGCGCCACGGTGGTCGGCACCGGCGGGTAGACCGTCACACCCGCGGCCCCGGGCAGGCATGAAGCCAGCTCGGCGGCGGCTTGCAGGAAGCCGCGCGCCGCCTCGGGTGTGCGCGCCTCGGCCCGCAGCATGGCCAGGTGCGAGTACGGCGGCAGGCCGGCCATCTCGCGCTCCTTCAACTGGCTGGCGGCAAAGGCGTCGAAGTCGTGTCGTCGCAAGGCGGCGTACAGCGCGTGCTGCGGGTGCCAGGTCTGCACCCACATCTCGCTGTGTGCCGCCTGTTCG